>NZ_JBIWCN010000011.1:0-163571 GCF_044761525.1 Streptomyces sp. NPDC097595
GACCCTAGACAAGTCCTATCGTCCCAGGTCAGAGGCACTCCTCACCTTTTTGATCACGCTTCGGACAGGCTCGTTCGTGAAAGCGCGAGGTTAACCGCCCAGCGCGCCCATCAGCCCTGCGAGTCGCCAGCACCTTCCCAAAGGATATATCAACTATGATATTTGCTATATGCTTCAGCGCATGGAGACGAAGACCTACACAACCATCGACCTGCGCAAGGGAATGGGCGAGATCCTGGACCGGACCCGGATCGCCGGTGAGGCCGCCGCCATCACCCGCAAGGGGAAGACGGTCGCCTACCTGGTGCCGGCCGAGTGGTTCGAGGAGATGACACGTCGGCACCAGTCCCACGAGGACCGGCACGAGGCGGCCTGACCCACCCTTCACGTCAAGGAGCCCGAACCATGCCCGCCCATGCACTCAACTTCGATGAGTACGAGGGGGAACCCCTGCGGTTGCCGCCCATGCCCGAACGCACCCCCCAGGCACTCAGGTTGGCCATTCAGGAACACGCCCCACACCTCCTTCCGGACTTCGAGGCCCACTGGAAGCGCGTCATTGGTGACGCCTTCAACATCACCCCCGTGCCTGCTTTCATGCGCCTGTGGTGGACGCAGTACGCCATCGCGCGAAATCCCGTTCTCGACTCGCACCTTCGCGACCTCGAAGCCCGCGCAGCCGAGTCCGTGGACCCCGAGGAGTCCATCCGGCTTCTGGAGGAGTACAGCCGTCTGCGGCACGAGGCCGCCGAGAGGAAGCCCGGAGAGTGATCGACGAACCACTCCGGCCACCCTGGCAGATGGACTGGACGAAGCAGGCACAGCGCGACTTCGAAAGCATGCCTGCCGAAGGCAGTGACCTGGTCATGAGTGCTCGTGCGGAGCTGATCACCGCTGAAGACCCGTACTTCCGGGGAATCGACGCCGACGTCTCGCTCCCGCATTGGATGACCGTCCGGCCACTGGCTTCCACGAACCCCGGCGGCCCCCACATCGTGGACCTAGCCGGCGGACGCGGCTGGCTCATCTACACCTTCATGCGCCGCCACGCCGACCCACAGATCGTCGTCACCGAAGCCTTCTGGGCCTGACGCCTGCGTCACCGCGGCGTCTGAACCACGGGAGGCTTCCGCTCCCTGCCACCACTTCGGCACATCACCTCGGGTTGTTGACCTGCCGTCGGCGTGCCCCATCCGTGCCCTTCAGAGCGGACAACAGTGGTCACATGCGGCATCCAGAGACCACGGCGACCCCGCACGTCCCAGCCGAACATTCAGGTCAGAACGACTTCCGCTGCCCAAGGACCGCTGATTCCCAAGCTCAGAGCGCGAGTTCGATTCTCGTCACCCGCTCTTTGATTGAGGCCCTGGTCAATGACCGGGGTCTTTTCTTTTTCCGCTGTGGGCTCCGGCCTGCGTGAGGGACACGTCGTCGTTGTTCTTCGGGGTGGCGGAGGGGTGGGGCGGGGTCAGCCGGACGGTGAGTGGTTGGGCTTGGGCACCGGGGTGATCTCCATCCTTCCGTCGTCCTCGCCGTCGGTGACGGCGAGGACGACGGCCACGTCAGGGTGAAGGGCTCGGTCTCGTTCGGGGGCGTCACCACCATGTCGGTCAGCCGTACGCCGGAGCCGCCGCTGATGCGGCAGTCGCTGCCGACGACGTTCTTGAAGGTGACGGTGACGACGCCGTTCGTCTCGTCCGTGGTGTTGTCAGCGGCAGTGGCGTCGAGCACGCCGGAGCGGCACATGCCGACTTGCCCTCGCTGGTGTTCCCGGTGTTGGTGTCGGCGCTCCGGTCGCTCCCGCTGGAGCCGGTACCAGCGCTCTGGTCCGCCGCGCCCGCCTTGTCCGCCGACGCGGTGGGGCTGACCTGCGTGCTGCCCAACGCGCTGTCGTCGCCGTTGCAGGCGGTGAGTGCTGCGCCGATGGTGGCGGTGCGCTTGCGGGAGTGGAGCTTCTTACGCATGTGAGTTCCCCGAATATGTGGCGGTCGAGTACATAGGTGCGGTCGCGGCCCGGAACGCGCGGCGAACCGCTACCCCCTGTGGCCTGCTGCCGTCCCTCGGCACCAATGCGGGTTCGGCAGGCCGTCGTTGCTCATGTGGGCCCGCTGCCAGAGCGCTCTCCAGGTGAGCGGTGCTTCCGGGGCGAAGAGGTGTCGTTGGCCGCACGGGCAGGGTGACAGCACCCATGCGCAGCCGCGGCACAGGTCCACCCAGCCGTGGCCGGTCGACCTTGACGCCGGTGGTCTCTCGTCGCCGCAGGCGGGGCAGCCGGGGAGGTCGGCGCCGGCCAGGATCGCGTTCCGGCGCCGGACGTACTCGGGCAGCAGCAGTGACGGGTGGCGGAGCGGGTCCTCGTACCAGGCGCGGTTCGGGCCGTCCCAGTGGCTTCGCAGCCACCACGGTCGCGGGTTCGTCGGTGCCCGCCTCCCCGCCCGCTTCTCCGCCCGGCGTTGGGCGGCGTACTCCTCGACTCGCGCGAGCCACAGCACCCGTGCCTCGTGCAGTTCCTCCACCGCCCGCACCAGCGCGTCCGGGTCCGCCTCCAGCCGCCGGGGGATCGCGGCGCTGAGCGTGAGGTGGTGGTACGTGGCCCGTACGCCGTACGGAGCGAAGAGGGTGAGGCAGGTCCGCAGGGCGCTGTGCCGGCGGTGGAGGGGGAGGCGGGCGTCGTGCACGTGGGCTCGGTGGGTCAGGAAGCTGGTCATGGTGGAGGCGCCAGGTCCAGGGCCCGCGCCAGGGCGGCAGTGACGGCGGTGGCGTGTTCCGGCAGGTGTTGTCCGGCCCAGGTGCCGGCGAGACCGAGGAAGTCCCGTACATCCCGCTGCGCGCCCGCGACGAGCCCGCGCACCTGGTCCACGGGCAACTCGATCACCGGGCTGCCGTCCGGCGCATCGGCGTCGAACGTCAGCCGGACGACGGCGCCGACGCGTTCGGCCGCCGAGGACGGGTCGTGGCCGAAGGCGGCGCGGCCGGTACCGTCGAGCACGTCCAGCCAGTCCCGCCAGGTCTCCAGGCCGTTGCAGCAGCCAGGGTCGACGAAGACGGTGCCGGTCGTGGTGTCGGATACCCGGAACCCTCCTGCGGCGAAGAGCTCGGGCAGGGTGAGCAGTCCGTGCAGGAATCTGCCGAGCGGGTCGGTCGGGCACGGGCCGTGCTCCTCCTCCGGCTCGAAGTCGTTGCACTCGGCGAGGCGCATCACCGCCGTGCCCACCTCCGCCGGGGTGAGCTTCCCGTTGAGCACGAGGTAGCCGTAGGACTCGTGCGCGCCGACGGGCCAGAGCGCGAAATCGGCGGTGGTGGATATCTCCAGCACGGGCTGCATCACGATCACAGGGGGATGATGCCGGAGCCGCTGCCGCACCGCCACGGGCTTTCGTCTGCCGTATGGGGCCCGGAGCCCGCCGGGGCCGTGGCGTCCTGTCGGGGCAGGCTCAGTTCCCAGCAACTCCCTGGGTTTGTCGGGGAGACAGGGATATGATCTACGGCAACATCGCGTGTCGGTCACCGGCTGGGTGAGGCATGGAGGTGTCGGGACATGCCTTCGGAGGCATTCCTTGTCAGTCGAGTTGAATCACACGATCGTCCACGCCCGGAACAACCGGGATTCCGCAGAGTTCTTCGCGAACCTGCTCAACCTTGAGATCACCGCCGAGTGGGGCCCGTTCATCGCGGTCGGTCTGAGTAACGGCGTCACGCTGGACTTCGCCACCGTCCCGGCGGACAGCATCACGCCGCAGCACTACGCCTTCTTGATCTCGGAGGAGGAGTTCGACGCGGCGTACGCGCAGATCAGAGAGCGCGGCATCGAGCATTACGCCGACCCCCACCGGAAGCAGCCGGGCACGGTCAATCACAACGACGGTGGCCGCGGCGTGTACTTCATGGATCCGGCGGGTCACGCCATGGAGCTCATCACCGTGCCGTACGGCGGCTGGACGTCGACTTCGTAACCGCATGCGCCGAGGACCGCGCTCCCGTACGGAGTGCGGTCCTCGGTCGCTGCCGGCGGCCCCGGCGTGCGCGGTACGTCAGCTCTGGGCGTCGTCGTCCGTCTGCCCCGTGCTCCCGGCCGGATGGGTCTTCTCGCGCATCTTGCGCACCAGCTCCGCCTTGCGGTCAGCGGCGCCCTGGCGGTCGAGGTTGCGGTGCGGACCGTTGTTCTGCCGTTCGGCGCGGGACAGCTTCTTGCGCTGGCCGCCGCCCTGGCCCACGGGGTTGTTGATGTTCTTGCTGTCGGTCACGGGTTCTCCCGGTGTGAAGGGATCTACGGATCCACGGTGGGGGACGGGGCTGTGACGAGGGACGTCAGCGGGGCCCGTCACGCTCTCAGCCGTAAATCGGCGCCTGGAAGAACGTGCCGAAGACGTTACCCGGTCCTGTCGGCCCCGCACGCCACGCCTTCGGCGGGCGCGGGCGATCGGCCGGTCCGGGGTGCCGGTCCGCCGAGTGGAAACGCTCTGCCCGGGGTCACTGAATATCTCTGTCGGCCGTCTCAGAATTTAGCGGTTCATGCCCGGAGGGTTTTTGTTGCGGCGTGTGCGGGAAAATCATGGACGCACATATTTCTTCTTGGCGTGCTACTGTCGGAGTCAGTTGCAGTTTTGGTACCCAAAAACTTCAGGCGCCTCAGGACGGTCGCAAGCCGTAGAGGGGCGCTCAGTATTTCCGGTCATTTCCGGGCAGGGCATCATCGCGGCGACAACGGGGTCCGCAAAGTGCGGATCCCGGTGTACTGCCCAAAGGAGATTGACATGGCTACTGGCACCGTGAAGTGGTTCAACGCGGAAAAGGGTTTCGGCTTCATCGAGCAGGACGGTGGCGGCCCTGACGTGTTCGCCCACTTCTCGAACATCGCCGCCCAGGGCTTCCGCGAGCTGCAGGAGGGCCAGAAGGTGTCCTTCGACATCGCGCAGGGCCAGAAGGGCCCGACGGCGGAGAACATCGTTACCGCCTGACGCTGACGCGCATGTGTAGCTGGGGCCCGCATCCCTCGGGGTGCGGGCCCCAGCTACTTTGCTTTTCCGGGGTTTCCCCCGTGCACCACCCATCATTTCCGCGTACGCCGCGCTGAGTTTCCGCAGGCCGCGTCCGCATTTCATTCGGTCCGTGCCTGTGATTCCCCGCGCCGCTTTTTCGCTGCGGAATTCCTTGATGCGTGCCGTATCAAGGAAGGTTCAGCATGAACCCCACGCGCACGAACAGCCGGTCCGGTCCCGTTCGAGGCCGTCGCTCCGGCGGCGCATCCGCCCCGAGCCGTTCGAATGGCCGGCGTCCCGCCCCGCTGCGGGGAGAGTTCGCCCTGCCCAGGACGGTCACCCCGGCGCTGCCCGCGGTCGAGGCGTTCAGCGACCTCGACCTGCCGACGAGCCTGCTGGGCGCGCTCACCGCGCAGGGGCTGACCACGCCGTTCCCGATCCAGGGCGCGACGCTGCCGAACTCCCTGGCGGGCCGGGACGTCCTGGGCCGCGGCCGGACCGGCTCCGGCAAGACGCTCGCCTTCGGCCTGGCCCTGCTGGCCCGCACCGCCGGTCAGCGCGCCGAGTCCCGGCAGCCGCTGGCCCTGGTCCTCGTTCCCACCCGGGAGCTCGCCCAGCAGGTCACCGACGCCCTCACCCCGTACGCCCGGGCCGCGAGGCTGCGGCTGGCCACCGTCGTCGGCGGGATGTCGATCGGCCGGCAGGCGAGTGCGCTGCGGGGCGGTTCCGAGGTCGTCGTGGCCACCCCCGGCCGCCTCAAGGACCTGATCGAGCGCGGCGACTGCCGGCTGGACCGGGTCGCGATCACCGTGTTGGACGAGGCCGACCAGATGGCCGACATGGGGTTCATGCCGCAGGTCACCGCGCTCCTGGACCAGGTCCGGCCCGGGGGCCAGCGCATGCTGTTCTCCGCGACTCTGGACCGTAACGTCGACCTGCTGGTCCGGCGGTACCTCGCGGACCCCGTCGTCCACTCCGTGGACCCGTCCCAGGGCGCGGTCACCACCATGGAGCACCACGTCCTGTACGTGCACGGCGCCGACAAGCACCGGCTGACGACGGAGATCGCGGCGCGCGAGGGCCGGGTGATCATGTTCCTGGACACCAAGCACGCGGTGGACCGCCTCACCCAGCACCTCCTCGCCAGCGGGGTCCGCGCCGCCGCTCTGCACGGCGGCAAGTCGCAGCCGCAGCGCACCCGCACCCTCGCCCAGTTCAAGACCGGGCACGTCACGGTCCTGGTGGCGACGAACGTCGCGGCGCGCGGGATCCACGTCGACAATCTGGACCTCGTGGTCAACGTCGATCCGCCGACCGACCACAAGGACTACCTGCACCGGGGCGGCCGTACCGCGCGGGCCGGCGAGTCCGGCAGTGTCGTCACCCTGGTCACGACCAACCAGCGCCGCGAGATGACCCGCCTCATGGCGGCCGCCGGCATCGTGCCCCGTACCGCTCAGGTCCGCTCCGGCGAGGCGGAGCTCAGCCGTATCACCGGCGCCCGGACCCCCTCCGGCGTCCCCGTGACGATCACGGCGCCGGTGCCCGAGCGGCGCAGGCGCGGCGCGTCATCCGCCGGCCGGCGCAACCCGGGGACGGCGGCCCGGCGCGGGGGCGGGCGGAAGTCCGCCATGAACGCGGCGGCCTGAGCAGGGCCGCATGCCGCGGTGCCGGGCAGACCACCTACCGGCGGTCCTCCGCCCTCACCCCGGCGCTCCGAAGCGTCTCCCCTCGCGCTCCGAAGCGTCTCCCCTCGCGGAATCGTCCGCCCTTTCTCTCCCTGTGAGGCATCGTGCGCTGTGTCATCGCCCGCTTTCCGTTCGAGCTCACCAAGAGCGGTGTCCTGGACTCCATGAAGGGCGTCAAGCCCGAGGAGATCGTCGGAGACTCCGTGACCATCGGCCGCCGCACCTACCCCGTCAAGCAGGTCGGTGAGGTCGTCACCCGCCAGGACCGCCGCGACTTCAGCGCCGACGAGGTCCTCCGGGCGATGACGAAGCTCGGCTTCACCTGCCGCAGCGCCGCCCGGGCCGCCGCGCCCGCACCGGCCCTCAGTCCGCTCCAGCAGGCCTCCGCGATGCTCGGCACCCCGGTGGCCGTCTGACCGCGCCTGAGGCCCGGCCGTTCGGCCGGGCGCGCGGCTGCCCGCCGTCCGCCCGACGGAAGGCGCGGGCCGCGAACCGAGCACGCGGAAGGGCCCGACCGGCATGTGCCGGCAGGGCCCTTCCGCGTACCCGGTGGGAACGTCAGTGCTCGGAGTACGTGAAGTCGCCCATGGTCCAGGCGCTGATGTCCGCGATCGCGACGCGGTACATCCCGCCCGTCTCCGGAATGCCCACCGTGCCCTGGAGGATCCGCGCCATGTGGAAGTGCAGGTACTCGGGCGGGCCCTCCTTCCGGGCCGCAGCGGTGAACACGGCGGAGAACTCGCCCAGCCGGGCCGAGTCCGTCAGGACCTCGGACACCCGCTGCCGCCACACGGCTTCGGGCGCCAGGCGGCCGGTGATGACGGCACCGCCGGTGACCACGGTGAGGGACATCTGGTTGCTGTGCCCGGACTCCACCAGCGTGGCGACGTCTACGAGCAGCTCGTCAGGCTTCGACATGAGAGCCGATCCTATGCACGGGTCGGCCCGGCGTCCCCCGGCCCCTCGGACAAGCCGGTGGGCCACGGGTCGCCGGCACCTCCGGCACGGTCGATTACCTCCTCGGAGTGAATCCGAAAATCTATGGTGACCGTAGTAGACATTGCGTACTGGCGTGGCTAGGGTTTCTCTCGTAACCCAGAGAGACAGTGATACCCGGCAGAGACGGACTGCCGGTGGTGGACGTAGTCGCAGGACGGTGCGGCGGTGGAGTTTCGAAGCCAGGGTTGTTGCGTGACGGCGACGGGACTGACGGCCGGACCGGGTGGCCCGCAGAGAGGGGCCGCCGAGCGGGACCGCTGACACGACCGTCGCGGCGCCCGCGAAAGCGGTACGCAGTACCCGCTGGTAAGAAGTTGATCACCGCAAGAAAGAACGGAGGAGCGAGCGCCATCAGGATCGCCCGGGGTTGAGCCTTTGGCCGGCCCGGGTACCGCAGGACATCGATAGTGAGGTGGTCTCCGGTCAAGCAACCGCGATCCCCGCGCCCCCGACAGCAGCCAGGTCGGAGCCGCGGATACAGAAGGCCGGTGCCGTGTCCGGGCCGGCAGGTGGTGTAGTAGTTCCTTCGGGGCCTTGGTGCCGTTCGGCGCCAGGGCCCCTCAACGCGTTCCGTGCGTTCCACAAGAGAGGTGCAAGTGACAGCAGACGACTCGTACGGCCGTCTTGACGACGACGACTACCCCGCCTACACGATGGGCCGGGCCGCCGAGATGCTCGGCACGAGCCAAGGCTTCCTCCGCGCGATCGGCGAAGCCCGTCTGATCACCCCGCTGCGTTCGGAAGGCGGCCACCGCCGCTACTCCCGCTACCAACTGCGCATCGCCGCCCGCGCCCGCGAACTGGTCGACCAGGGCACGCCCATCGAGGCCGCCTGCCGCATCGTCGTACTGGAAGACCAGCTGGAAGAGGCGCAGCGCATCAACGCCGAGTACCGCCGCGCGGCGGAATCGGCGGAGCCGCCGCGCGAGGACTGAGGCGGCGCGCACGTGGGAGGCGCCGGGGCCGTCATCCCCGCCTACCGTCGCGGGTCATCGATATCCACGGCGATCCCGATCTCCCGCGTCGAGCGAAACGTGGCGATGTTTCCCGAGAGCCGGATCCGGTCGAAGGGATTGGACTCGGTGAAGAACAGCGCCCAGCTCAGGGCGCGGTCGGTGGTCAGCCGTGCGAGGAAGCCCTCCGATCCGTACGAGCCCTCGCCACCCCACAGCAGGCCCCGCTCCCCCAGGTCCACGGCGGTCAGGCCGTCGACCACGGAGACCCACGACGGATCGTCCTTCAGCGCCGCGTCGAGATCGAAGGGGGCGAGGACCGTGAAACCCGTCGGTGCGGCCGGGGCGAGGGTGATGTCGTAGGAGCGTCCGTCGGCGTAGTGGAGTGCGTCCCTGGTGGGGAGCGTCCACTCTTCCCACAAACGCTCGATCGCAGTCATCCGCTTCTTGTGCCTCTCGTTGCGTACGTGATGTCTCAGCTGAGTGTCATGGACGCCTGGTTCCGGCCCGTCCAAGGGACCCGTTCGGTGCACGCCCGGCGGGCGGGCGCGCCGGGGATGGCCGAGGATGACGGCATCGGGTCCGATGCGGAGGTACGCGTGGAGGCAGTCCATGGGTGATGCCATCGGTCAGATGCTGACCTCCGCCGTCGGTATCGCCATCAGTCCGCTGCCGCTGATCGCGGTCATTCTCATGCTCGCCACCCCGAAGGGGCGGGCGAACGGGTCGGCGTTCACCGGGGGGTGGGTCGTCGCCCTCGGTCTCGTCGTCACCGTCGTGATCCTCGCCGGCTCCGGCGCGGACGCCTCGGGCGACGACGGGCCGGCCACCTGGACCCTGTGGCTCAAGCTCGTCCTCGGGCTGCTGTTCCTGCTCCTGGGCGCGAAGCAGTGGAAGGACCGGCCGCGTGAGGGCCAGGAGGCGCCGGCACCCGGCTGGATGAAGGCCATCGACACCTTCGGCCCCAGCAAGGCCGCCGGTCTCGCCGCCGCGCTCGTCGTCGCCAACCCCAAGAACCTCGTCCTAGCCGTCGGCGGCGCCGTCTCCATCGCCGGATCCACCGCCGCCGCCGGCGGCAAGGCCGTCGCCGCGGTCCTCATGGTGCTCATCGCCTCGCTCTGCGCGCTGCTCCCGCTCGGCGTCTACCTGACCGGGGGCGACAAGGCGGCGCAGACCCTCGGCGGATGGAAGGCGTGGATGGCACGTCACAACCCCGCCATCATGACCGTCCTGTTCCTCGTCCTGGGCGTGAAGTACATCGGCGACGCACTGAGCGGCCTGACGACGTGAGAGCCGACCGCGGCGGGCCCTTCGCCCCTTCGGCTCACCGCGTTCGCCTCGTGTGGCCTGGTGGATTTGAGTGGAGGGATGGCAGGCGGTTGGTCGACCAAGGCGATGGCTCGGGTGCGCGGGTTGGGGCGGCCCAGGTCTGCTGACGTGACGTCCGGGGCCGTGACCGGGTTGTTCTCCATTCCCGAGGGGATGGCCTACGCGTCGATCGCCGGGTTCAATCCGGTGGCCGGGCTCTACGCGGGAGTGGTGCCCGCGATCGTGGGGTCACTGACCGCGCGGACCGTGCTCATGGTGACGACGCTGACCAGTGCGATCGCGCTGACCTCCCAGAGTGTGCTGTCGGATGCCGGTTTGGATCCGAAGGACGCCGGGAACGTGGCCGTGCTGACCGTGATGGTCGGAGTGGTCATGCTGCTCCTGGGCGCCCTGCGCCTCGGGGCGGTGATGAGCTTTGTGTCGAACGCCGTGATGACCGGGTTCTCGACCGGCATCGCCCTTCAGATCATCACCGGTGTACTCAAGGACGCGACGGGGTACGAGCCGCAGGGCCACAACAAGCTGTATCAGCTGGGCGACTGGATTGCGCACGCCGGAAAGTGGGAAGGCGCGGCCACCCTCGTCGCGGCCGTCACCGTTGGGGTGTGGGCCGCCTCGCGGGCCGTGAAGCGGCTGGAGCCCGTCGCCCTGCTCATCGCGATGGTGGTCGCCGGGGTCGGCGTCGCGGTCCTGGGCACCGATGTGGAGCTCGTACGGGACATCGCGTCCATCCCCGCCGCGCTGCCCTCCTTCTCCGCGCCGGACCTGTCCGCCGTGCCGCACCTGATCGGCGGCGCGTTCTCCGTGGCGCTGGTCGCGCTCGCCCAGGCGGCCGGGGTCTCGCCCTCGGTGCCGAACCCGGACGGCTCGCGGTCCGAGGTCAACGGTGACTTCCGGTCGCAGGGGTACGCGAATCTGCTGGGCGGGCTCTTCCAGGCGTTGCCGTCCGGCGGATCCCTTTCCCGTACCGGAGTCGCGGTCTCCGCAGGGGCCAGGACCCGCTGGGCCGGCGTGGTGTCCGGCGTCTTCCTCGCCCTGGTGGTCCTGGTCTGCGGTTCGCTCGCCGAGCGGGTGCCCATGCCCGTCATCGGCGGGCTGATCCTGGTCGTCGGCGGCGAGCTGATCTGGGGCAAGCGGCGGGACATCCTGCTCGTCCTGCGTACGTCCTGGATGTCCTCCGCGGCCATGATCCTCACCTTCCTGGCCACCACGCAGCTCCCCCTCCAGCAGGCGATCGTCCTCGGCGCCGTCCTGTCGCTCCTCCTCTACTGCGCCCAGGCCGCCCGCCGGGCCCGGCTCATCGCCCTGCGCCGCACTCCCGACCGCCCGTCCGGCCCCGGGCACTGGGAGACCGCCGCGCCGCCGGCCGGGCTGGCGCCGGGCTCGGTCACCGTGCTGGAGTACGAGGGCTCCTCGTTCTTCGCCGAGCTGCCCCGTATCGAACACCTGCTGCCGGCCACCGACGGGGCGCGCGGCGCGGTGCTCGTGCTCACCGTGCGGGCCCTGCCCGACGTGCCGTCCTCCGCCATGCTGAAGCTGCTCGACCGATACGCCGCCCGCCTCGCCGGGGAAGGGGGGCGGCTGGTCCTGTGCGGGGTGCAGCCCGCGTTCGTACGGCTGCTTGAGCGGTCCGGGCTGGGGCGGCGGCTCGGAGAGGGCGGAATCGTTCCGGCCACGCCCGCGGTGTTCGGCGCACTGGACCGTGCGTACGCACAGGCTCGCCGCTGGGCCGCCGAGCATGCGGCCCAGGAGCCAGGCCGCTCACCGTGATTCGCGCACGCATGCGAGCATGGGGTGTTGGCTGTTGCGGGCTGGGGGTCATCTCGTCGTGTTCGTACCGCACTTCACGCTTCCCGAGGAGTTGTTGCTGCTCGCGCACGATCCCGTCGAGGGGCGGATCGTGTGCCGGGCGCATTCCCTGCGGCTCGGGATCGCGGGGGCCGTTGCCGCCGAGTTGGTGCTGGCCGGGCGGGTCGTCGTGCGGGACGGGAAGATCAGCGCGTCCGGTGCGCCGGCGCTCGGGGACTCGTTTCTGGACGCGGCGCTGGCCGGGATCGCCGGCCGCCGCAAGGGGCACAAGCTCCAGCGGTGGGTGCGCGATACGGCCGGCGTGAAGACCAGTGCGGGCAGGACGGACGAGGTGTGGCGCCACCGGCTCGTCGCACGCGGGGCCCTGCGCGAGGAGCGGACCCGGGCCCTGGGGGTCATCGCGCAGCGCCGCCACCGCGTGGGCCCGGACGACCGGACGTCCGCCGCGCGCGAGCGGGTGTCCGCCGTGGGGCACGGGGCGTCCGAGGACGAGCGGGGCCGGCTGCTGGCGGCGCTCGTCGGGGCGACGGGGCTGGCCGGAAACGTACTGTCGGGGGACGAGCTCTCCCAGCCGCGCGCTGAGGTGACGGCCTCCGCCGGCCGGGACCCCATAGCCCGGACGGTACGGGACCTGGCCCGCGAGCGGGAGGCCACGCCGGCGCGCACACGCGGCGCCGAGCCGCTGCCCGAGGGCGGCCCGGGCTGGAACCCGCTGAGCTGGATCTTCGACGGTGACGGCGACGGCGGGGACTAGGGCCTGTCCGGCGGATCTTCGTGGATCAGCCCGCGGCGTCTGGTGCATCCCCAAGTTCTCGGCGTGCGCCCGGATCACCCTCGTACTGGACGTACTTGGGGCCGATGCGCTGGAGGCGTCGGACTGACGGCGCCTCACGATCCGTACAGACCAGCCTTGTTCGTCCAGCGCCGACGCCCGTTTCACGCTCGCCCAGGACGAGGAGCGCCGGGTGCGCATCGAGCACCGGCTGCCTACGGGCAGCTCTCCTCGAACTTCACCGCCGTGATCTCGACCGGCTGCCCGTTCAGCTTCGCGCCCGCCGCCGGCAGCTGGGTGCAGACCTTCCAGTTGCTCTCCAGCAGCACCATGCGGTCCTCGGCGGCGTCCTTCACGGTGAGCGAGGTCCCGGAGTCGAGCGCGGCGCGCGCCGTGTTCACCGACTTGCCCGCGAGGTCGGGCATCCGGCCGCCCACCACTTCGGGGGCCTTCTGATCCTTGGCCGGGCACTTCTCCTCGGTCTTCACGGCGCCGAAGTCCAACTCGGTCGTCATGGAGACCGACTTGCCCGCCCGGACGTTCTGGGAGCAGACCTTCCAGTTCCGGTCGAGCAGCTGCATCCGGTCCCGGCCCGCGCTGTCGTGCGAGGTCAGGGCGTAGAAGCCCTTGGCCTGGGCCGCGTCCTGCGCGGACTGGAGGCCCATGCCGACGAAGTCGGGTACGGAGACCTTCGCATCGGAGTCGTCGGCCGGCCTGGTCGTGCCCTTCGGCGCGGGAGGCTCGGCGTCGGCCGTGGCGCCGGCCTTCGGCGTCGCCGTCACGGTGACCGTCGCGACGGGCGCGGGCCTGGCGCTGCCGGCGTTGGCCGTGCCGCTGCCGTCGGCGCCCGCGCTTCCCGCCACGGCTCCGGCGACGAACAGGCCGACCGCCGCCGGGACGACGACGCGCTTGCGCGCCCATGCGGGCAGGCCCGAGGCGGGCCCGGAAGGCTTGTCCGGGGCCGGGCCCCAGGGTTGCTGGGTGGTGTTGTTCCAGTTCATTCGTCCCCCCAAGGTGCGATTGATGGAGGCATGACCGTATCCGTACGCTCCGGCGCGAGGGGAGGCGCATCCTCCGCAAGTGATGAATTCGTGATGGTGATGCGGAGGGTCGTGAAGGTGGGACCCGTTCCCCCCGGCGATCACCCGAACGAGGTAATTGACCGGTCGTTCCAATATGACCTACGCTCTTGGATGTGGCCAGGACCAAGGAATTCGATCCGGAGGCCGCGCTCCAGGCGGCCCTTGAGCTGTTCTGGCAGCGCGGCTATGAAGCGACGTCGATGGCCGACCTCGTCGAGCACATCGGCATCGGTCGGGCCAGCATCTATGCCACCTTCGGCAACAAGCACGAGCTGTTCCTGAAGGCCATGGACCGTTACGCGGAGGGGCGCGATCCACTCCTTCTCGCAGAGCTGTCCCAGCCGGGGCCCGCCCTGCCCGCGGTCCGGGCCGTGGTGCGGCGCATGGCCGAGGAGGCCACATCACTGGAGGCACGGCTGCACGGATGCCTCATCACCAACACCGCATCCGAGCTGGCACCGCACGACCCGGCGGCGGCACGCCGGGTCGAGATCAGCTGGGAGCATCTCGAAACCCCGCTGCACTCCGCGCTCATACGGGCCCAGGCCCAGGGCGAGTTGCCGGAGGACCGCGACCCGCGCGCACTGGCCCGCATGCTGCTCGTCCTGCTCCAAGGCATACGGATCGTCGGCAAGGCGTCCAGCGATCCCGCCCGCGTACGGGACGCCGCCGAGCAGGCCCTGTCACTGCTGGACTGAAGCCTGCCCTGAGCGGCCCGCCACCGCTGCCGCACGAACTGCCTGCCGCTCCACCGCGAGCCAAAAGCGGCCTCGCGCGACCAAATAATGGAACGATCGATCCAATAAATCACTCACGCTGGCTCTACAGAGGAGTTGTGGAAATGAACCTCTTCACCGGCAGGTCCGTCCTCGTCACGGGCGCCGGCTCCGGCCTCGGCCGTGCCACCGCGCTCGCCTTCGCCGCCGAGGGCGCGTCGGTGGTGGTCGCGGGACGGACCCGGGCGTCCCTGGACGAGACCGTGCGGCTCATCGGGGCGGGCGGGGGCACGGCCGCCGCAGTCGTCGCCGATGTCACCGAATCGGAGCAGGTCCGCCGCCTGGTCGAAGAGAGCGTGGACCGCTTCGGAGGGCTCCACATCGCGGTCAACAACGCCGGGATACTGCGAGGTTCCGGCCCGGCGGCGGACGTGAGCGAAGAGGACTGGGAGGCGGTGCTGCGGACCAACGTCACCGGTGTCTGGCTGGCGATGAAGCACGAGATCGCCCACATGCGCGCCCATGGCGGCGGCGTCATCGTCAACATCGCCTCCAACCTCGGGGCCCACCTGCGGATACCGGACGCCGCCGCCTACATCACGTCGAAGGCGGCCGTGTCCGCGCTGAGCCGCGCCGCGGCGCTCGACCACATCCACGAGGGCGTCCGCATCAACGCCGTCAGCCCGGGAGCCTCCGACGCGCCCATGTCCCTCCGCCCGGGCGAGACCGAGGCCGACCGGGCGGAACGGGTGAAGTCGCAGAACCCGCTCGGCCGGCTCGCGGGGGCCGAGGAGGTGGCGGCCGCGGTGCTGTATCTCGCCTCGCCCGCCGCCGGAGCGGTCGTCGGCACGGACCTGGTCATCGACAGCGGGGCGGCGGCGTGAAGGGCGGGCCCGCATCCGGGCCGGCGCGGGGCACGGCGGATACGGCCTAGCATCGGGGCCCCACCGACCACTGGAGTGAGCCGCCATGACCTTGTCGCCGCGCATCGGGGTTGTCATCGTGACCATGGGGACCCGGCCCCGGGAGCTGGAGGCGCTGCTCGCGTCCGTGGCGAAGCAGGACGTGCCGGCCGCGCGCGTGGTGCTGGTGGGCAACGCGACCCCGCTGGACGACGTCTCCACCGATGTCCTCGGCGCGGCGGGCGCCCCCGGTGCGACCGAGGTGACCAAGGTGCCGCTCACGGAGAATCTGGGGTGCCCCGGCGGGCGGAACGTGGGCCTTCGGATGCTCTGCGACGCGGACGAGGTCGACGTCGTGGTCGAGCTGGACGACGACGGGCTGCTCATCGCGACGGACGTGTTCCGCGAGGTGCGGCGGCAGTTCGCGGAGGATCCGAAGCTGGGGATCATCGGCTTCCGGGTGGCCGACGAGCACGGGCGGACCGAGCGGCGCTGGGTGCCGAGGCTGCGGGCGGGCGATCCGATGCGCGGCGGGCCGGTGACCGCGTTCCTGGGTGGCGGACACGCCTTCTCGGTGCCGATGCTCCGGCAGATCGGTTTGTGGCCGGGGGAGTTCTTCTTCGGCCACGAGGAGTCGGACCTCGCGTGGCGGGCGCTGGACGGGGGGTGGGAGATCCGTTACGCGCCGACGCTGGTCCTCCAGCATCCCCGGACGTCGCCGGCCCGGCACGCCGTCTACTACCGGTTCACCGCGCGGAACCGGGTGTGGCTGGCGCGCAGGCGGCTTCCGGCTCCGCTGATCCCGGTCTATCTCGGGGTGTGGATCACGCTGGCCATGCTGCGGATGCGTTCGCCGGCCGGGCTGAAGGCGTGGTGGGGCGGGTTCGTGGAGGGGGTCAGGACGCCGGCCGGGGAGCGGGCGCCGATGAGCTGGCGGACGGTGTGGCGGATGACCCGCCTGGGAAGGCCGCCGCTGCTGTGAGACAGGTGGGCGGCGGAAGCGCCCCGGGGCGGCCGCCGCCACCCCGGAGCACCCGTTGGATCACGCCGTGCAGGAGACCGTGGGCCAGGTCCAGCTGCCGTTGGACTGGAGGGTGACGCCGAAGTTGTTGCCGCTGCCGTTGGGCTTGGCGGTCAGCACCTGGGCGCTGGGGTAACTGGCGCTGATGTTCCAGGTGGAGAGGACCTTCTCCGGGGAGGGGACGTTCATCGTCACGGTCCAGTTGCTCGATCCGGAGACCGCGACGTTGAGGTTGTAGCGGTCGCCCCACTTCTCGCCTGCGGAGAGGGTGGCGGTGCAGCCGTTGTTGCCGCCTCCCGTTCCGCCGCCGGTGCCGCCTCCGTTGTCACCGCCGCCGGACGTGCTGCCCAGCGTGATGCTGGAGCTGCCGCTGCTCTGGTAGCCCTCGGTGGCCATGATCATGTAGTTGAAGCTGCCGAGGTTCATCCCGTGCTGGGCCCAGGCGTCGAAGTGGTTGCCAGTGGTGATGGTGCCCCCGGTCCGCTTGGACTGACGGACGCTCCAGTACTGCTTGAAGGTCTTGTTGCCTTCGATCGAGGGGGCGTTGGTCCGGGTCGTCTCGTAGATGTCGTACGTGCCGCCGTCGCTGGTGACCGTGCCCTTGAAGGTCCCGGTGGGCCGGTACGTGCCCCAGTTGTCGACGATGTAGTACTCGACCAGCGGGTTCTGCGACCAGCCGTAGAGGGCCAAGTAGGCGTTGCCGGAGGGGTTGAAGGAGCCGGAGTACGTCACGCTGCGGCGGCCGCCCGTGCTCCAGCCCTTGCCGGCGACGAAGTTGCCGGTGTTGCTCCAGGACGTTCCGTAACCGCCGCCGGAGCCGAGGTTCATGGAGACGGTGCCGGGGCTGTCGGTCCAGAACGAGTAGTAGTAGCCGTTGTTGGTCCCGGTCTGGTTCGAGGTGACGGTCGTGTCGGCGGTGGCCGTGCCGGGCAGGGCGATCGCCGCGACGACCGCGATCACCAGCGCGAAGGCGCTGCGGATGAACAGCCGGAGGCCGTTCGGGGGTCTGGTGCGGCTCGTCGGATGTGCGGGGGTTGCGTACATGGGGATGTCCTCCTCGTCCCGTGAGCAGGTGGGCGTCGGCGTGGGGCCTGCCGACGGCGCTCAGTGTTGGACCGGCCCCCAGGGGTGTCAATAGTTTCGGCATGAGTTGCGAAACCTTCGATTGGGCTTATCGGCAAGGGAGTTGAGAGATCGCGCAGTTCAAATGCCTAGACCTTGCAGGCGAGTCGGGCCGAATTCGAGCGGAAGGAGGTGCTCCCATCGAACCGAATGGCAGTCATTTCGAAAGTTTCGGGACGGTGAGACCGCCGGCCACTGATCAGCCTCTAGGGTTTGGCACGTGGTGGTCGGTGAAGAAGTACGGGCAGGCGCAAGCGAGTCGGTGTGCGAGCCGTGGTGGCGGGTCCACCGTGTCCCGCTGGTCTCCGTCGCGGCCGTGCTGCCGCTGTACGTCGTGTGGGCGGCCGTCCTGGCCACCGGCGGCGGTGACCTCGCCGCGCAGCTCGCCTGGTCCGGGTTCACCGCGCGCCACCCGGGGTCGGCGTACAACCTGTCCTGGTACGGGGGGACACACACCGCGAACTACAGCGTCCTCTCCTCGTACGTCATGGCCCTGGTCGGCGTCCGCACGGTCTCCGTCTTCTCCGGGCTCGCCGCCACCTGGCTGCTGGCCGGCCTCTTCGTCCGTACGGGCACGCGCCGCCCGCTCCCGCCCGCGCTGCTCGGCGCCTTCGCGCTGTGGTGCAACGTCGCGTCGGGGCGTACGACCTTCGCGCTCGGTGTGGCGATCGGGCTCGTCGCCTGCCGGTACGCCGACCGGGCCGTGGTGGCCGTCGTCGCGGGGGCGTCGGCCACCATGGCGAGCCCGGTGGCCGGGCTCTTCCTGGTCGTCGTGGGCGCGGCCCACCTGCTCGACCGGCGGTGGCGCACCGGCGCGGTCCTGATGGTCCCGTTCTTCGCGGTCGTCGGCGCGACGACGTGGCTGTTCCCGTTCCGGGGCGAGCAGCCCATACACGCGGACCGGGTGTGGATGCCGGTACTCGTCTGCGCGGTGCTCGCGGCGGCGGCGCCCCGGGCGCGGGAGTGGCGGCCGGTGCGGTACGGGGCGGTGGTGTACGCGGTCGGCGTGGTGCTGACGTTCCTCGTCGCGTCCCCGATCGGCACGAACGTCGAGCGGCTGCTCGGCCTGGTCGCCGTGCCCGTGCTGTGCGCGGCGGTCCTCGACACGGTCCGGGCCGGGGCGCGGGTGCGCGCGGCGTTCCTGGCCGCCGTCCTCCTGCTCTCCGGGCTCTGGCTCGTCGACAAGACCGTGGACGACCTGCGCGTCTCCACCCCCGTGCCGTCCTGGGCGTCCCGCACCGAGGGCGTCGTCGCCGCGCTCGACCGGCTGGGTGCCGCCCGGGTCCGCGTCGAGGCCGTCCCCGCGCGCAACCACCGCGAGGCCACCGTCCTCGCCCCGCACGTGAACATGGCCCGGGGCTGGAACCGCCAGCTGGACGTCGAGCGCGGGCGCCTCTTCTACGAGGGCGAGCTCACCCCGGACCGCTACCGCGCCTGGCTCGACCGCTGGGCCGTGGGCCTCGTCGTCCTGCACCACGGGCGCCCGGACGGGCCCGCCGAGGCCGAAGCGGCCCTGGTCAAGGGCGGGTTGCCGTGGCTGGAGCAGGTCTGGGAGGACGACGACTGGACCGTCTACCGGGTCCTGGACGCCACCCCGCTCGCGCCCCCGCCCGCCGCGGTCACCGGTGGCGGCGACGCGGAGCTGGTCCTGCGCATGGAGCGGGCCGGCTCGGTGACCGTACGGGTCGCCCACTCGCCGTGGCTCCGGGTACACGGGCCCGCCGGAGCCTGTCTGCGGCAGGACGGCGAGTGGACGCGGCTGACCGTGCGGAAGCCGGGGACGTACCGGCTGGACTCGGCGTACGGTCTCGGCCGCTTCACGGAGGGCGGCTGCTGACAGGGCGCCCCGCACCGACCCGGTGAGATCCCGGCAACACCCGGGCAATGAAATACGGCGGAAACACGCGGGGTCCCTCACCGAAACGCGAGCCGGTCACGCTCGCAGTCGCTCCCACCGCTCCCCGCCCCGAGGAGGGACTCCCCCGTGACCCCCGTGACCGTGGCCGCGCCCGGCCTGGACACCGGCGACACCGCCTGGCTGCTCGCCGCCACCGCCCTCGTTCTGCTGATGACGCCCGGGCTCGCGCTGTTCTACGGCGGCATGGTCCGCACGAAGAGCGTCCTCAACATGCTGATGATGAGCTTCATCTCGATCGCCCTGGTCACGGTCGTCTGGCTGCTCGCGGGCTATTCGCTCGCCTTCGGCGACGACGCGTTCGGCGGGCTCGTGGGGAATCTGGACCACCTGGGCCTGGCGGACATCGGGCCGGACGCGCTGACCGGCGGGGTGCCGACCCTGCTGTTCACCACGTTCCAGCTCACCTTCGCGATCATCACGGCGGCGCTGATCAGCGGTGCGGTGGCGGACCGTACGAAGTTCGCCGCGTGGCTCGTCTTCGTACCGGCGTGGACGCTGCTCGTATACGTGCCCGTCGCGCACTGGGTCTGGGGGCCCGGTGGCTGGATCAAGGACGCGCTGGGCGCGCTGGACTTCGCCGGGGGGCTCGTGGTGGAGATCGCGTCCGGCGCCTCGGGGCTGGCGCTGGCGCTCGTGGTGGGGCCGCGCATCGGATTCCGGAAGGACGCGATGCGCCCGCACAACCTGCCGATGGTGATGCTCGGCGCCGGGCTCCTCTGGTTCGGCTGGCTCGGCTTCAACGGCGGCTCCGCGCTCGCCGCGAACGGGATCGCCGCCGCCTCGATGCTCAACACGCTCGTCGCGGGCTGCACGGGTCTGCTCGGCTGGCTCTTCGTGGAGCAGAAGCGCGACGGACACCCCACCACCTTCGGCGCGGCCTCGGGCGCGGTCGCCGGGCTGGTCGCGATCACCCCGGCCTGCGGCACGGTCGGCATCGTGGGCGGCGCGGCGGTCGGGCTCGCGGCCGGTGTCGTCTGCTCGTACGCGGTCGCGTGGAAGTTCCGCTTCGGCTACGACGACGCGCTCGACGTCGTCGGGGTGCACTTCGTCGGGGGCGTCGTCGGCACCCTCCTCATCGGCCTGTTCGCGACGACCGCGATGACCGGCGGCGCGGAGGGCCTGCTGTACGGGGGTGGGGCGGGCCAGCTCCTGAAGCAGGCGGTGGCCGTGGTCGCGGTGGCGGCGTACACCTTCCTCGTGACGTACGGGATCGGCAAGGCGATCGACCGGCTGATGGGCCTGCGGGCCTCCGCCGAGGACGAGGTCACGGGCCTCGACCAGACGCTGCACGCGGAGAGCGCCTACGATCACGGCGCGCTGGGTCACGCGGCCCCGCAGTCGGCGTCGCTCCCGAGGGACAGGAAGACCACTCCGTGAAGCTCATCACCGCCGTCATACGCCCGCACCGCCTCGACGAGGTCAAGACCGCGCTCCGGGAGGTCGGCGTCCAGGGCCTGACCGTCACCGAGGCCGGTGGCTACGGCCGCCAGCACGGGCACACCGAGGTGTACCGGGGCGCCGAATACCGCGTCGACCTGGTCCCCAAGATCCGCGTCGAGGCGGTCGTGGACGACGCGGACGAGGAGGCGGCCCTCGACGCGGTCGTCCGGGCCGCCCGGACGGACCGCATCGGCGACGGCAAGGTGTGGGTCCAGCACGTGGAGACGGTGATCCGGGTGCGCACGGGCGAGCGGGGGCCGGACGCGCTGTAGGCCCGCCAGGCGTCAACGCCGTTTCAGCAGGCCCGTGTCCAGGGCCACCACCACCGCGCGGGTGCGGTCGTTGACGTCCAGTTTGGCGAAGATGCGGAGCAGGTGGGTCTTCACCGTGGCCTCGCCGATGAAGAGGCGCCGGCCGATCTCGGCGTTCGACAGGCCGTCCGCGACCGCTTCCAGGACGTCCGACTCACGGGCGGTCAGCGCGACCGGGGCCGGGCGCCGCATCTTGGCGACCAGGCGCTGGGCGACGCGCGGGGCGAGGACCGTCTCGCCGCGTGAGGCCGCGTGGATGGCGTCCACCAGCTGCTCGCGGGTGGCGTCCTTGAGCAGATAGCCGGTGGCGCCCGCCTCCACGCCGCGTTCGATGTCCGCGTCGGTGTCGTACGTGGTGAGGATCAGCACCCGGGTCGGGGCGGGGCCCGCGACGATCTCCGTGGTGGCGCCGACGCCGTCGAGGACCGGCATGCGCAGGTCGAGCAGGGCCACGTCGGGGCGGAGGCGTTCGACCAGGTCGACCGCCTCGCGGCCGTTGCTCGCCTCGCCGACGATGTCGAGCGTCGGCTCGGAGCCGAGCAGGGCGACCAGTCCGGCGCGCATCACGGTGTGGTCGTCGGCCAGGACGACGCGCAGGGGTGCGGGGGTGGGCGTCATGGCACCTGGGGCCTCTCGTGCAGCGGGATGGTGGCGAGCACGCGGGTGCCGTCGCCGAGCGAGCCGGTGACGGTGAGCCCGCCGCCGAACTCCGCGAGGCGCCGGCGCATCCCGTCCAGGCCGAAGCCCCGGGAGTCCTCCACGACGAAGCCGCGCCCGTCGTCGGTGATCTCCAGTTCGGCGCCGCCGGGGTGGGCGGTGAGGACGACGCCCACGGTGGTCGCGGCGGCGTGCTTGCGTATGTTGGCCAGGGACTCCTGGGTGCAGCGGAGCAGGGCGACCCGGGTCGGCTGGTCGCAGTCGAGGTCCGCGAGTTCGGCGGTGACCGTGAGGCCGGTGTCCTCGGTGAACCGGTCCAGGGTCCGGCGGAGCGTCGCGGCGACGGAGCCCGCGGCGACCCCGCTGCTGGGGGCGGACCCGACCAGGACCCGGGCCTCGGCCAGATTCTCCCGGGCCGTCTGCTCGATGGACTGCAACTGCTGGGCACTGCGCGCCGGGTCCGCCGCGAGCTGGGACCTGGCCGCCTCGGCGAGCACGATGATCGACGCGAAGCCCTGGGCGAGGGTGTCGTGGATCTCCCGGGCGAGGCGTTCGCGCTCCTCGGCCGCGCCCTGGCGCTTCTGGCTCTCGGCCAGTTCGAGCTGGGTGCTCTGCAATTCGGCGCGCAGGGCGGCCCGTTCGTCGCGCTGGGCCAGGGCCCTGGGGGTCAGGACGGCCATCAGGACCGCGACCGCCCAGATGCCCAGCGAGGAGAGGGCGTTGTGGAGGAAGACCTCCGGCTGCCCGCCCTCCCTGAGGCTCCCGCCGACCGTGATCCCCAGCGCCCCGAGCCCCGTGAAGAGGATGGCGCCCCGGGGGCCGTCCACGAAGACGATGAACTGGGCGAGCGCCACGGTGTAGAGGGCGCCGAACCCGTCGCCCAGGTAGGCGAGGAGCCCGAGCCCCGCGGTGAGCACCGACAGATAGCCGTACGGTCCCGGCACCCGGCTCTCGGGGCGCAGCCGCACCCGCGCGTAACAGGCGGCGATGACGACCGTCAGGGCGAGGATGCCGAGCTTCCGGTCCCCGGGCGACCCGCCCGCCATCGTGACCAGGGTGACGAGGGCGACGAGGCCCCAGGACAGGGCCTCCCAGCCGTGGAGCACCCAGATCCAGAGCGGGTCGCCGCGTTGGGGCCGTTGAAGCATGTCCGTCAGCCTACGGGGAGGGCCGGGGCGGGCTCGGTGGCCGCCGTGGTGCGACGCCGGGGCCAGGCGCGTTCGCCGAGGAGCAGCAGGAGCGACGGCAGGATCATCATCCGGATCACCACGGCGTCCAGCAGGACCGCGACCGCGAGGCAGAAGCCCATCTGCTTCATCTCCGTGAGGTGCAGGAAGACGAAGGCCGCGAAGATCGTGACCATGACGAGGGCCGCGCTCGTGACGACCTTCGCCGAGCGGGCGATGCCTTCGAGTACGGCCTCCCGGGCACTCATGCCGTGGTCCATGGCCTCCTTGATCCGGCTGACGACGAAGACCTGGTAGTCCATCGACAGGCCGAAGAGCAGCACGAAGAGGAAGAGCGGGACGCGGGAGGCGATGGCGCCGAGCGAGTCGAAGTCCAGCAGGCCCTCGGCCCAGGTGCCCTGGAAGACCAGGACGAGCGCGCCGAGCGCGGCGGCCGCCGAAAGCAGGTTGAGGACGACGCCGATCAGGCCGATGACCGTCGAGCGGAAGGCGACCGCGGTGGTGACGAAGGTGAAGAGCAGCAGGAAGCCGATCACCAGTGGCAGCTTGCCGCGTTCGTGGTGCACATAGTCCTGTCCGCGTGCCACGTCACCGCTGACCGCCGTGTCGGCGCCGGCCAGCTTCCCGACGGTGGCGGGGATGTAGCGGTCGCGGAGGTGGTCCAGGGACGCGATGGCCTCGTCGGAGGGCGCGGGGTGCGGGACGGCCAGTTCGAGCACGGTCACCCGGCCGTCGGCGGAGGTGCGCAGGACGGGCTTCCCGGTGCGGGCGAAGAGCGGGTCGGCCTGGGCGCGCCGCCCGAGTTCGGTCAGCGCCGCCCTGGCCTCGGGCGCCCGGTCGGGGCTCGTACGGGTCACCACCTCGTGCTTGACGAGGAGTTCGGGGTAGGCCGCGGTCAGCCGGTCGTACACCTGCATGGCCGGGATCGAGCGGGAGAAGGTGTCCTTGCCGGGGTCGACGAGCTTGAGGCCCAGGGCGGGCGCGGCGATGGCGAGCATGACCAGGACCGAGGCGCACAGGGTGGCCACGGGGTGGCGCCGGGCGGGGCGCAGGAAAGCGGTGAAGATCCGGCCGTTCTCGGGCTTCGGGCTCTTGGTGGCGGCCGGCGCACCGCGCTTCGCCCGGCGGGCGGCCTTCCTGGTGGCGCGGCGTTCGGCGCGGTGGCCCAGCTTGACCAGCAGGGCGGGGAGAACGGTGAGCGAGCTGAGCACGGCCACGGCGACGACGAGGATCGTGCCGGTGGCCAGCGAGGAGAAGATGACGTCCGTGGCGAGGTAGAGGGTCGCGGTGCAGACGATCACCGCGAGCCCGGAGACCACGACGGCCCGGCCGGCCGTCGCCGCCGCGAGCTCCACCAGTGCTTCGGGGCCGAGGCGGCCGCCCGCGCGGGCCCGTTCCTCGCGTTCGCGCTTGAGGTAGAAGAGGGTGTAGTCGACGCCGACCGCGAGGCCCATGAGCAGGATCATGTTGGTGCCGACGCCCGGGTCGGGCAGCAGGTGCGAGGCCAGCATGGACAGGCCCATCGTCGCGGCGATGGAGGAGAGCGCGAGCAGCAGCGGGACCCCGGCCATGACGACCGAGCCGAAGACGGCCAGCAGGATGACGAGCGTGACCGGCAGGGAGAGCCGTTCGGAGAGCGCGAGGTCGTCGCCGCGCTGGTCGTTGACGCCCTTGCTGATGGCCGGTGAACCGGTCTCCTCCACGACGAGCTCCGGGTGGGCGTCGGCCACCTCGGCGGTCTCGGCGAGGAGCGGGACGACGTTCTTCCTGCCGTCCAGCTCGGCGCCCTCCATGACGACGCTCACCCGCAGGGCGGTGCGGTCCGCCGAGGGGACCGGGGCCTCCACTTCGCGTACCTCGTCCAGGGCCCTCATGCGGGCGGTGAGTTCGCGGGCCGCCTCCTTCGCCCGGGCGGTGTCCAGGGGGCCGGAGGCGGACCGGATCAGGATGTGTTCGGTGGGCCGGCGCTGGAGGCCGGCGTCGGTGGCCATCGACTCGGCGTGACCGGCCTCGCCGACCCAGAAGTCCTTGGTGGTGGCCGCGTTGGAGCCCGCCGCGATGCCGGCCCCGAGGCAGAGGAGGACGAAGAGGAACCATCCGGTGATCGCGCGCCAGGGGTGCCGGGCGCTCCACCGGGCCATGTGTACGGGTCGAAGTCTCATGTCCTCCATGCTGTTTCGGAGGGGGGTGCGCCCGGCAGCCTCGACCGGTGGAACCGGGGGTCCACCGGTCGGTGGACCCGGACTACGGCTCTGGGGCGGTGAGATATCGCTGGACGGTGGCCCCGAGCCAGTCCACGATCTCGTCCCGGCCGAGCGCCACGCTCGCCGGGAAGCGCAGGACGTAACGCGTCAGCGCGAGCCCCAGCACCGTCGAGGCGCACAACGCGGCCCGTGTCGACGCCTGTTCGGGGCTGTGGCCCAAGCGGCGGGCCAGCGGGATGAGCTGGTCGCGCAGCACGGTCTGCATGCGCTCGGCGGCGGCCGGATCGGCGGAGCCGACCCGCAGCAGCGCGTTCATCGTGGTCACCGGCGTGCTGGTGCTCCGCGAGACCGGCCGGGCGCGCACCGCCCCGGTCCCGCGCACCGCCTGACCCGTCAGGGCCGGGCCGCCAGGCGCGCCTTCGCCTCGGGCCACTCGTCCGCGAGCAGCGAGAAGTACACCGTGTCGCGCCAACTGCCGTCCGGGCGGCGGCGGTGGCGCCGCAGGACGCCCTCGCGGCGGGCGCCGAGGCGGGCTATCGCCTGCTGGGAGCGCTCGTTGAGGTGGTCGGTCTTCAGCTGGACGCGGCCCATGCCCAGGTCCTCGAAGGCGTGGGTGAGCAGGAGCAGCTTCGTCTCGGTGTTGACGGCGGTCCGCCAGTACGCGCGGCCGTACCAGGTCGAGCCGATCTCCAGGCGCTCGTGCTCCACGTCGATGTCGAGGAAGCACGTCCAGCCGACGGCCCGCCCGGTGGCCAGGTGGACGACGGCGAAGGGGACGTACGAGGCGTTGGCGAGCATCGCGGCGAGCGCGGCCTCCATGTCCTGACGGGTGCGGGGCACCGGGCCGCCGAGCCAGCGCCAGACCTCGTCGTCGTCCCCGCCGGCGGCGAAGAGGTCGTCCAGGTGGGCGGGGGCGAGCGGTTCGACACGGACATGGCGGCCGGTCAGGGTCACGGGGAGGGGGCGCGTGGCGATCATGCCCACAGCCTACCCTCGTACGCACTAGCGTCAAACACTTTATGCACTAGTGCGTATTGCCCGCGTCCTCCGTGTCGGCCTCCCCCTCGCGCCCGGCCGCCGCGCGCATGGCCGCCGCCATGGACCGGATCTCGGGCAGCTCGTCGTACAGCGCCTGGCCGGGGCAGCTCGTCTGGTAGGTGTCGCGGTGGCCGGAGATGACGTTCAGCACGGCCACCTCGCCCTTGGGGTAGCGGCTCGCGTCGTTGGTCGAGCGCAGCTTCACCTTGCCGCGCGGGTCCTCGCCGGGGCGCAGCTTCCACGCCGCGATCGAAGCCAGCGCCCGGACCACGGGGGCCGGGACCTTCTCGCCGTCGCGGTAGTCGCCGAGCACCGCGATGCCCACGCTGTCGGCGTTGAAGCCGGTGGTGTGGGCGCCGCGCACCGAGCGCGTGATGCCGCCGGCCCGGCCCTCGTAGATCGTGCCGCACCGGTCGACCAGGAAGTTGTAGCCGATGTCGTCCCAGCCCCGGCCCTTGATGTGGGCCTCCTCGACGTTACGGATCAGCTCCGGGGCCTCCGCGCAGTCGTAGTCGTTCGTGTCGTCCGTGTGGTGGACGAAGACCGCGCGGACGGCGCCCGTGTAGACGGCACGTTCCCGGACGATGGACTCGTCCGCGTGCCAGGCCGTCCGGCTGACGATCACGGGCTGCGGCGCGGCCGCCGCCCGGGTGCGGGGGGCGGCGGGCGGCTCGGCCAGGATGTGGGGCACCGGGGCGTCCCGCGGCACCAGCAGGGCCAGCGGGAGGACCGCGGCACCCAGCCATATTCGGTGGGGCCACATGGCTCCACCCTGCGGGTATCCCGCCAGGACCGCAGATGAGGTGGCCGATCGGGTGAAATCGCGCCGGCCTGGGAATAGCCGCAGGCCGCGTCCGGACCGGCCCGCTCACGGCGATATCCTGGGGAAAGCAGCGGACCGGTGTGCCGGTCCCCGCACGGCGGTGGGGCCCGCCGTACCCGAACCGCGGACGCGTCACGCGCCGCCAACGGTCCCTACTTGCGGAGACGCGCGCCCGTATCCGATGGGCGCCCCGGCAGGTAGGAGACGTATGCCCGGCTCATTCGCGAAGAACCCGCAGACCGCGGTCGTCGCCGTGGTCGCGCTCGGCGGCGCGGCCGGTGCCTGCGCCCGCTACGGCGCCGGGCTGCTGTGGACCACCGCGGCCGACGGCTTCCCCTGGACGACCCTCGTGGTCAACGTCATCGGCTGCGCGGTCATCGGGGTGTTCATGGTGGTGATCAGCGAGGTCTGGGCGGCGCACCGGCTGGTGAGGCCGTTCTTCGGGACCGGGGTCCTCGGCGGGTTCACCACCTTCTCGACGTACGCGGTCGACATCGAACAGCTCGTGTCGAAGGACCGGGCCGGCACCGGACTGGTCTATCTCGGAGTAACACTGCTCGCGGCCCTCGCGGCGGTGTGGAGCGCGGTGTGGCTGACGCGCCGCGCACTGGCGTGGAGGCAGGCATGACGACACCTGTGACCGAACCGGGGCTGCGGCTGACCGTGCTGGTCGGCGAGTCCGACAGCTGGCACCACCGGCCCGTCTACACGGAGATCGTGCACCGGGCGCACGCCGCCGGGCTCTCCGGCGCCAGCGTCTTCCGGGGCATCGAGGGTTTCGGCGCCTCCTCGATGATCCACACCCAGCGGCTGCTGTCCCTGAGCGAGGACCTGCCGGTGGCGGTGGTGATCGTGGACACGGAGGAGGCGGTACGGGCGTTCCTGCCGGAGATCGCCGAGCTGACCGACGGCTGCCCGGTGACGCTGGACGCCTGCGAGATCGTACGGAGCGCCGGGATAGAGGGGGAGCAGGGGTGAACTGGCTCCTGGTGATCGCCGGAGCGGCGGTCGGCGCCCCGATGCGCTACCTCACCGACCGGGCCGTGCAGTCCCGCCACGACACGGTCTTCCCGTGGGGGACGTTCACCGTCAACGTGTTCGGCTGCCTGATCCTGGGCACGCTGACCGGCGCGGTGGCGGCCGGGGCGGCCTCCTCGCACCTTCAGCTGCTGCTCGGGACCGGGCTGTGCGGGGCGCTGACCACGTACTCCACGTTCAGCTACGAGACGCTGCGGCTCGCGGAGGACGGGGCCAGGTTCTATGCGGCGGCCAACGTCGTGGTGAGCGTCGGCGCGGGCCTCGGCGCGGCCTTCGCGGGCGTCACGCTCGCCGAGGCGGTCTGGGCCTGACCCGGCGCTCGGAGGGCGGCGCGGTGATGGTGACGGGCACGCCGGACGGGGCCTGCGCGCCGGTGATCCGGCTCAGCTCCTCGCCGCCGGAGCGGACCTCCGCGATCTGCGGGGTGATGCCCGCGTCGGCCATCAGCCGGGTCATGTCGCGGCGCTGGCTGGGCAGCACCAGTGTGACGACGCTGCCGGACTCCCCGGCCCGGGCGGTGCGGCCGCCCCGGTGCAGGTAGTCCTTGTGGTCGGCGGGCGGATCGACGTTGACGACGAGGTCCAGGTTGTCGATGTGGATGCCGCGCGCCGCGACGTTGGTCGCGACCAGGACCGAGACGTGCCCGGTCTTGAAGCGCTCCAGGGTGCGGTTGCGCTCCGGCTGCGCCTTCCCGCCGTGCAGGGCGGCCGCCCGGACCCCGCTGTTGAGGAGATGGGCCGTCAGCTCGTCCACCGCCTGCTTGGTGTCCAGGAACATGAGCACCCGGCCGTCGCGCGCCGCGATCTCCGTCGTGACGGCGAACTTGTCGGAGGGCCGTACGTGGAGCACGTGGTGCTCCATCGTCGTCACGGCGCCCGCGGCCGGGTCCACCGAGTGGACGACCGGGTCGTTCAGATAGCGCCGGACGAGCAGGTCGACGTCGCGGTCCAGGGTCGCCGAGAACAGCATGCGCTGGCCGCCCACCGGGATCTGGTTGAGCAGCTGGGTGACCTGGGGCATGAACCCCAGGTCGGCCATCTGGTCCGCCTCGTCCAGCACCGTCACCTCGACCCGGTCCAGGACGCAGTCGCCGCGCTCGATGAGGTCCTTGAGGCGGCCCGGCGTCGCGACGACGACCTCGGTGCCCCCGCGCAGCGCGGCCGTCTGGCGGCCGATCGACATCCCGCCGACGACGGTCGCCAGGCGCACCCGCAGCGGCTTCGCGTACGGGGTCAGGGCGGCGGTCACCTGCTGGGCCAGCTCGCGGGTGGGGACCAGGATCAGGGCGCGCGGATGCCGGGCCTCCGCGCGGTGCCCCGCCGTGCGCGCCAGCACCGCCAGGCCGAAGGCGAGGGTCTTGCCCGAGCCGGTGCGGCCCCGGCCCAGTACATCGCGCCCGGCCAGCGAGTTCGGCAGGGTGGCCGCCTGGATCGGGAACGGCTCGGTGACGCCCTGCTCGGTCAGCGCCGCCAGCACGGCGTCGGGCAGGTCCAGGTCGGCGAAGGCCGCGACGGGGGGCAGCGCCGGGGTCTCGGTCCGCGGCAGCTCGTACTCACCCTGGCGCGCCACGGGCTTGCGGCCCTTCCCGCCGAAGCGGCGGTCGGGGGCCCCGGCGCGGCCGGCGCCCCGGGTGCGGAAGCCGCCCGCGCGGGAACCCCCCGAGCCCGGGGCACCCTGGCCACGGGAGCGGGAGGAGCGGTCGTGGGGGCGGGGGGTGCGGTCGCGGCTCAAGCGGAACCTTTTCGTCTGGGGCGGCTCTTTCCGACAGGGCAGCTCTTTCCGATGGTAACCGGGGCGGGTGCGGGGCGCGGGGCGCGGAAAACATGCCCGGAACAAGGACACTGACCGGCCGGTCAGTTGATGACTGCCCGGGGCAGGGGCCATAATGTGCGCGTAGCCCTTCACGCATCCCCCGTCGTGAAGGGCTACACCCCTGTGCGGGCGCGCGTGGCGGCAGCGCGCACCGGCGTCTTCACGGGCAAGGGACTCCCCTCGTGGCCCCCTGCCCATGTTTTTTCGAGTTAACAGTGACGTAGAGTGTTTGCGCAAGCCCGCTCCGGACAGGGGTTCCGCGGTGGACGTGAATGTGGGGGCCGGATGGACAACGGCGTAGAGAGCGCGCCGGAGCTGCGGACGCTGCGTCAGAAGGTCGAGTACATGGTCGAGAAGACCTTCCCCGGCCGGAAGATCTCGGGCCGGTTCTTCGCCGACCTGGTCAAGGAGCGCGGCGGTTCTCTCTCCCACAGCTACTTCTCCAACATCCTGGCCGGCAAGGTGACCCAGCCGTCCGAGGAGATCCTGAAGGCGCTCGGCCTGGGCTTCGGCGTGGACTGGCGGTTCTTCAAGGAGGAGTCCGAGGTCGTGGACGACGTCGTGGCCGGGCTCCAGTTCCTCGCCAAGCGGCGGACGGGCGAGATCAGCGGGCTCGCCGGGCGCGGGCTCGACGAGGACGGGCTGCCGCCGGAGTTGCTGCGGTTCGCGATGTCCCTGCTGCGGGACGCCGAGGAGCGCACGCCCCCGGCCGGCGGCGGACAGCAGGGCTGAGCCATGTCCCTGCGGAAGTTGCGGCGGGAGTGCGAGGAGGGTCTCGCGGAGCTGCCGCTGCCCTCACCGTTCTCCCTGCCCGGCCTGGTGGCCAACATGGAGGCCGCCCGGGGCCGGACCATCGTGCTGCACGAGATGCCCGACCGGCTGGCGCGTGTCAACGCCGCCTGCGGGCTGCGCCTGAAGAGCGGGGACACCAGCTTCGTGCTGTACCGCCGGCGCCCCACCGCGTACCAGACCCAGCACGTCATCCTGCACGAGCTGTGCCACGAGTGGTTCGACCACGGCACCTCGCTCGACGCCCGGCAGCTCCAGCGGCTGCTGCCCGTCTTCGACACCTCGCTCATCTCCCGGATGGTCGGCCCGGACGCGGTGCTCACCCCGGACGCCGTGCAGGCGCGCGCGCAGTACGACACCCACGACGAACGCATGGCCGAATTCGGTGCCTCGCTGATCCCCCGGATGGCCCGGGACGTCACGAGCGATGACATGGTGGGGCGGCTCGCCAACTCGCTCTCGCGCCCGGTCGCCCACCGCCGCGGCGGCCTGTTCCGGCGTCCGTAGGATCCGTACCGCCCGGCCCGAATCCCCCCACACCCGAGGACTTCTTCCGTGACCCCGCTCGACCTCGCCGGCTATCTCATAGCGGGCCTGATGACAGCCGTCGCCCTGTGGCGCATGCCGGCCGCGCTCTGGGGCGACGAGGAGGACCGGCGCCGCCGCGCGCTGTGGGGGTGTTACGCGGGATTCGCGCTGGCGCTCTGGACGAAGACCCGGTTCGTACGCGTCGGGCTCAACGACAGCCCGGTGACCGACCTGTCCGTCCTCATCAAGCACTACACCGCGACCATCGCGATTCTGGCCATTCTCAGTTACATCGTGGCGATCTACGGCCGGTACGCGGACGAGGGCGACGTCCCCCGGCACGTACGGTTCGCCCGGCTCATCCAGCAGGTCGCCGCCAAGGCGTCGGTCGCCACACTGGTGCTGCTCACCGTGCTGTTCTTCACCGTGGTCGACCGCTCCACGCCCTCGGACCGCTTCGTCGCGGACCACGCCGGGCAGTGGGGCGCCACGCTGTACATGAGCGTCTTCTACCTCTACCTCGGCGCCGCGTCCGCCGTCTGCGCGTACCAGTGGGCGCTGGCCACCCGGAGCGCCCGGATGCGTCATCTGCGCATCGGGCTCGGGATGATGACGTTCGCGATGTTCATCGGCGTCGGCTACACCGTCAGCCGGACGCTGTTCCTCTGGGTCAGCGTCGTGGACCGGCCGAGCGAGTCCTTCGCGCTGGACTTCGACGAGGTCACCGAGGCCGCCCAGGTCGTCCTGTTCCTCTTCTTCGCGGTCGGCGCCTCCATCCCGGCGCTGAGCAACGTCCGCCGCCGCGCCAAGCTCTGGCGGGCACAGGCCCGGCTGCACGGCCTCTGGTACGAGCTGATGACCGCCTTCCCGGACCAGCCCTTCGAGCCCCCGCGCCCGCTGCCGCGCGAGCTCACCCGCTTCGACACGCCCGCCGACCTGCGCGTCGACCGCTGGGCGGCGGACATCGCGGACGCGGTCGAGAAGCTGCGCCACTACGTGCCGGACACCCTGCTGCCCGCAGCCGAGGCGGCCGCCGGGGCCGGTTCCGGCTCGCCGCTGGCCGACGCGTACTGGATCAAGGCGGCGCTGATCGCCCGGGACGGCGGGGCGCCGGCGGGTGAGGCGGCGGCCGTCTCCACCCAGCAGGCCACCGACCAGGACGGCGAGGTCGCCCGGCTGGTCCGGGTCGCGGCGGCGTACCGCACGGTGACCCCGGAGCGGGCCCGTCAGATCCTCGACATGTGTGACACCACGGGCAAGGAGCAGCCGGCATGACCACCACCGACGCCACCGACAGCACGGCCGCCCCCGACCACGCCCTCGCGCGGCGGGTGACCGACGTCCTCCAGCCCCGCAACGTGCTGCTCGTCGGCATGCTCGCCATCGGCCTCGCGGCGGCCGGGGAGTGGACCGGGCTGCTCTGGGGGCTGCTCGGCGCGCTGTGCGCGGGGATCGTGCCCGCCGGGTACATCGAGTGGGAGCGGGGACGCGGCACCTGGGGCGACCGCCATGTCGTGGACCGCACCAAGCGGGCGCCGATCTTCTTCGTGATCCTGGGCTCCATCGGCGCCGGTTCGGCGGTCATGGTGCTGGGCGGGGCGCCCACCGGCATCCTGGCCGCGATGCTCGCGCTGTGGGCGATGACCGTCGTGCTGCTGGCGGTCAACACGGTGTGGAAGATCTCCGTGGACGCCTCCGTGGCCTCGGCGGTGGTCGCTCTGCTGGCCGCCGTCCACTCGCCGTGGTGGCTCCTCGGGTACGCGATGGCGGCCGCCGTCTCCTGGTCGCGGGTGGCGCTCGGCTACCACACGGTGGGCCAGGTGACGGCGGGGACGGCGCTGGGCGCGGCGACGGCGGGGGCGTTCCTGTTCGTGTGACCCGGCTCAGAGCTCCGGGGGTACGGCCTCCGGCTCCTCCCGGTTCCGCGAGGCCATGACCGCGATGTCGTCGTCGGCGCCGGGGCCGAAGCGTTCGAGCACCCGGTCCAGGAAGGTCTCCAGGTCGCCGTTGTCCGGCAGGCTCAGCTCCCCCAGCCGGGCGACGCACGTGTCGATGTCCTCACCGCGCCGCTCCACGAGCCCGTCGGTGTACATGAACAGCACCGTGCCCGGGCCGCACTCCATCACCGTGGACCGGTAGCCGCCGAACCCGGTGCCGAGCGGCGGGGCCGCCGGTACGTCGCAGATCCGGGTGCCCGCCGCGCCCGGGTCGAGGAAGACCGGCGGCAGGTGGCCCGCGCTCGCCACCTCGCACATCCCGCCGTCCGCGTTGACCACGGCGAGCAGACAGGTCGCCGCCCGGTCGATCCCGGACCGCTCCACCATCCGGTCCAGCTGTTCCAGGATGCGGTGCGGGGGCAGTTCCTCGTCGGCGAGGAGGCGCAGCAGCGAGCGGTAGTGGCTCATGGCGACGGCCGCCTCGACGCCGTGCCCCATGACGTCGCCCATCGCCTTGAGGTGCCGCCCGTCGGGCAGCGGGATGACGTCGAACCAGTCGCCGCCCACCAGGACGCTGCGGTCGGCCGGCAGATAGCGGGTGGCGACCTCGATGTGCGGGTGGGGCGGCCGGGGCTCGGAGAGCAGGGAGCGCTGGAGCTCCAGGGCGATGGTGTGCTCGTGGGTGAAGCGGCGGGCGTGGTCGAGATGGACGGCGGCCCGCCCGGCGAGCTCCCGGGCCACCACCACGTCGTCGTCCGAGAAGACGGGCGAGCCGCCGGCCCTGAGCAGGCCGAGCACGCCGATCGGGGCCCCGCGCACCGAGATGGGGACGGCCACGGACGAGTGCAGCCCGAGCTCCCGGTAGGCGGCGGCCCGGTCCGGATGGGGTGCGGAGCGCCTCAGCCGCTCGTCGTCGGTGAGGTCGTCCACCACAGGCAGGTTGGTGGCCAGGCACCGCGATACGGCGGCCTCCTCCCGGTAGTCGATGTAGTCACCGGCGACCCCGAACCGGGTGACCCCACCGCTCAGCCCGCGCACCGCCGACATGGCCGCGCGCCGCAGCCGGACCACGTCGGGCGGTGCCGGGCGCACCGGCGGAGCCACATCCGGGGGGAAGACCTCGACGGCGGCGATGTCGGCGAGCCCTGGCACGACGAGGTCGGCCAGCTCGGCGCAGGTGGTGTCCATGTCGAGGGTGGTGCCGATGCGGGTGTTCGCGCTGTCGAGGAGGGAGAGGTGGCGCTGGGCCTGGGCGAGCCGGCGCTGTTCGTCGTCGGCCATGACCTCCAGCACGATCCCGACGACGCCGACGGCCCGGCCGTCCATCTCCAGGCGGTGGTAGGCCCCGTGCCAGTAGATCCGGGCGGTCCCGGACTCGGCGGGCAGCCGGCCGCTGGAGGTGACCTCGCGGGCCCGGCCGTCCGCGAGCACGGCGCGCATCAGGTCCTCGCGGGCGTCGATGTCGGGCAGCACCTCGCTGGGGCGGCGGCCGATGTGGGCGGCGGGCGGCAGGCCGTTGCGGCGTACGAGGGACGGGTTGACGTACAGATAGCGCAGCTCGGTGTCGAACACGGCCACGCCCGCCGTCGTGCCGTCGAGCACGGTGGCGAGCGCCGTGACGTCGATGGACGGCGGATGGTCGGCGTGCACCGGCAAGGCAAACCTCCTGAGGCAGGGCGCGGGCCGCCTGCTGCCCGGCCCTTCATCCTCGGTCGCCGCGCGCGCTCCCGCATCCGCAGACCGCCGGGTGGCGGCGGGCCTCAGGTCGTGCTTGCCGCGTACGAACCCGGGGTGGTGCCGAAGGCGTGGCGGAAGGACTGGATGAAGGCGCTCGGGCCGCTGTAGCCGCAGGCCACGGCCACGGAGGTGACCGAGCCGCCCGAGGCGAGGAGGGTCAGCGCGCGGTGCAGGCGGAGCTGGGTGCGCCACTGCGGGAAGGACATCCCGGTCTCCGCGCGGAAGAGCCTGCTCAGGGTGCGGGGCGCCGCGCCGACGGCCGTGCCCAGCTCGGTGAGGGTCCGGCCGTCCGCCGGGTCGTCCTGGAGGATGCGGGCGATGTCGCGGAGCCGGGCGTCGGCCGGGGTGGGCAGGCAGACCCCGAGCGGTTCGACCCGGCGCAGCTGGTCGAGTGCGACGCGCTCCAGGTTGCGGCGGCGGCGCGCGTCGCCCGTGAGCTCCGTGTCGTCGGTCAGGCAGGCCACGACCTCGCGCAGCAGCGGGGTGACGGCGAGGACGGTCGGCCGGTCGAGCCGGAGCGGGTTGTCGGCGGGGGCGAAGCTGAGCGCCCGCAGCTCGGTCGGCCCGTACGCCAGGTGGGCGTGGACGACGCCGGCCGGGATCCACACCGCCCGGTGCGGGGGCACGGCCCAGACGCCGAGCGGGGTGGCGACCTCCAGGACCCCGCGCGAGGGGCAGACCAGCTGGTGCTCCAGGTGGTGGTGGCTCTCGATGCGCTCCTGGTGCGCGAGCGGGACCCGGGCGGGGCCGTGCAGGGTGCGGCCGGTTGGCGACATAAGCAGGCAGATTATCGCTAGCCCGCTCCCGGGGCCGCCCGAAATCCTCGAAGGGACCTTCGAGGAGGAGCACCTTCATGACCACCGACAACGCCGCGCCCGCCGGCGCCCCGCCCGCCGAAGCCGCCGCGCCCGTGTCCGCCTGGCGGCGGATGCGGATGTGGGGCGCCGCGCACGCCGTGGACGACCTCTACCAGGGCCTGGTGCCCGCCTGCGTCCCGTACTTCGTGCTCGACCGGGGCTACAGCTATGTCGCCGCCTCCGGGCTGACCCTCGCGGCGGCCCTCGGCAGTTCGGTGCCGCAGCCGTTCATCGGCCTCGCGGTGGACCGCTACCGGCTGCCCCGGCTGGCGCCCGCCGGGCTCGCCGTCGCCGGGATCGGGCTCGGCCTGTCCGGTCTGGTGCGGCCGTACGCCGCCGTCTGGCTGCTGATCCTGCTGTCCGGGCTCGGCGTGGCGATGTTCCACCCGGCGGCGGGCAAGGCGGCCCGGGAGGCGGCGGGCGACAGCGCGTCCGCGATGAGCGTCTTCGCGGCGGGCGGCAGCGTCGGCTTCTTCCTGGCCCCGGTGCTGGCGACGCCGGCGCTCGTCGCGATGGGGGTCGGGGCGACGGCGCTGTTCATCCCGCCCGCCGTCCTGATGGCGTTCGTCCTGCTCCGGCACCGCCCGGCCACCGCCCCCGCGCGCAAGTCCGGGCGGGCGGGGCGGGACCGGTGGCGGCCGTTCCTCTTCCTCACCGGGGTCGCGGTGGTGCGCTCGGCGGCGTTCTTCGGCGCGATCACCTTCATCGAGCTGTTCTGGATCCGCCACCTCCACTCGGGCCGGGGTGTGGCTGGTGTGGCGCTCGCCTGCTTCCTGGTCGGCGGGGTGGCCGGCACGCTGCTCGGCGGCCGGATCGCGGACCGCGTCGGCATGGTCCGTACGGTGCAGCTGGGCGGTCTCGCCGCCGTACCGGCCCTGGTCGCGCTGCGGGTGACCCCGGGCACCCTGCTGCCGCTGGTCTTCGCGGTCCTGGCGGGGCTGGCGCTCAATGTGCCGTTCGCCGTCCTGGTGAAGCTGGGTCAGGACTACCTGCCGGGGCGCCCGGGCACGGCGGCCGGGGTCACGCTGGGCCTCGCCGTCAGCATCGGGGGCCTGATCGCCCCGGCGCTGGGCGCGGCGGCGCAGGCGTACGGGCCGCAGGGCGTGTTCACGATCCTGTGCGCCATCCCCGTACTGGCCGTGCTCCTCGGGCTGTTCCTCACCGAGCCGGAACCGTCCCCGGGTGGCTGACCGTCCCCTGTGACGGAGGCATGCTGTATGCGACACGGGCGGCACCATCGCCGCCCGGGCGCAGCACACCGAAGGGCACGCCATGGGATCGTCACCGCAACTGGGTTCAGCCGTACCGGACTTCACGCTTCCGGGTGGTGTGCTCACCGAGGACTCCTTCGAGCAGCGCGACTACAGGCTCGCGGAGGCGCGCGGCCGGGCCCTGGTCCTCGCCTTCTACCCGGGCGACAACACCACCGTATGCACGAAGCAGTTGTGCGCGTACTCCTCGGGGATGGAGACCTTCGAGGCGCTGGACGCGGAGGTGTGGGGGATCAGCCCGCAGGGTGTGGACAGCCATGAGTCGTTCGCCCGTGCCCATGGGCTGCGCATGCCGCTGCTGGCGGACCCGGGCCGGGAGACCGCCCGGGCCTTCGGCGTCGCGGCGCCCGGGATCGGGGTGCGGCGCGCCGTCTTCCTGATCGACGCGGAGGGGGTGCTGCGGTGGAAGCACGTGGCGCTGCTGGGGGCGACGTTCCAGTCCCTGGACACCCTGTCCGACCAATTGTCCGGCATCAAGAGCAAGTAAATGATTGCCGGGTTCCGGCAATGTCGTTCGGGGGGTGCGTATGGGACCATCCAGCCAGTTCGACGGAAAAGCAGCACGGGGGTCGGCGGGGCCGGGAGGGGTGATCACGTGACCTTGTTTCTCGGTCTCGGCATCGCGGGGGTCGCCCTGCTCGCCCTGTCGCTGGTCTTCGACGGGATCCTGGAGGGCCTCTTCGGGGGCCTGCTGGAGGGCCTGTTCAGCGGTCTCGTCTCCCTTCCGGTGATCGCGGGGTTCCTGTCGATGCTCGGCTTCGGCGGCGCCATCGTGCTCGGCACGACCGGTGCGGGCACCCTCGTCGCCACCGCGGCGGGGGCCGCGGCCGGGGTGGTCGCCGCCCTGCTGACCTGGAAGTTCAGCCGCGCCCTGATGCGGGACCAGACCGACGCGACCCCGCGCGGCGAGGACCTGGTCGGCACCTCGGGGTCGGTGGTCACCGCGATCCCGGCCGACGGCTACGGCGAGGTCCTGGTCCGCCTCGGCGGCCACCTCGTGAAGCTGTCCGCGAGGAGCACGGCGCCGGTCGCCCGCGGCTCCGAGGTCTGGGTCGAGGCGTCGCTCTCCAGCACATCGGTGTCGGTCCGTCCCGTCGAACGCTGACCGGTCGGCCCGGCACCCTCACCGCTCGTCTCACGACTGCCCCCGTCAGGAGGCAGAGGGGGAAACCGCATGAGTCCCGTAATGATCGCGATCGTCGGAGTCGTCGTACTCCTCTTCCTGCTCGCCCTCGCCGTGATCACCCGTTACAAGGTGGCCGGCCCCAGCCAGGCGTTCATCATCACCGGCCGCCGGGGCAAGAAGTCCGTCGACCCGGTGACCGGCCGGACCAGCATCGACAACAGCGGCCAGAAGGTCGTCGTCGGCGGCGGCGTCTTCGTCGTGCCGTTCGTCCAGCAGAAGTTCACTCTGGACCTGTCCAGCCGGCACATCCCGGTCGCCGTGCGCGGCGCCGTCACCCTGCGCGGCGTCAAGGCGCACCTCGAAGGCGTCGCGATCGTCAAGGTCGGCGGCAGCGAGGACGCCATCCGGGCCGCCGCCCAGCGCTTCCTGCGCCAGCAGGACGGGATCGTCGGCTTCACCCAGGAGGTGCTCTCCGGCGCACTGCGCGCCATCGTCGGCCGGATGTCCGTGGAGGACATCATCCGCGACCGCGCCGCGTTCGCCGGCCAGGTGGCGGAGGAGGCCGAGGCGAGCCTGTCCGGCCAGGGGCTGATCCTGGACGCCTTCCAGATCCAGGACATCACCACCGAGGGCTCCTACCTGGAGGACCTGGGCCGCCCCGAGGCCGCCCGCGCCAAGCAGGAGGCCGACATCGCGGAGGCCATCGCCCGCCGCGCCTCGGAGCAGGCCCGGCTGAAGGCCGCCGAGGAGATCGCCATCGCCGAGCGGACGTTCTACCTGAAGCAGGCGGAGATCAAGGCCGAGACCGAGGCGGCCGCCGCCAAGGCCAACGCCGCCGGTCCGCTCGCCGAGGCCGCCCGCCAGCAGGAAGTGCTCACCGAGCAGGAGAAGGTCGCCGAGCGCCAGGCCGCGCTGACCGACCGCGAGCTCGACACCAAGGTCCGCAAGCCCGCCGACGCCGCCCGCTACCAGGCGGAGCAGGAGGCGGAGGCCCGCCGCATCGCCCAGGTCAAGGAGGCCGAGGCGGCCGCCGAGCGCGCCCGGCTCACCGGTCAGGGCGAGAAGCTGCACCGCTCCGCGCTCGCCGAGGCGGTGCGCATCGAGGGTGAGGCGGAGGCCGCCGCCATCGCGGCGCGCGGTTCGGCCGAGGCCGAGGCCATGCAGAAGAAGGCCGACGCCTTCGCGCAGTACGGCGACGCGGCCGTCCTCCAGATGCTCGTCGAGGTGCTGCCCCAGGTCGTCGCCAAGGCCGCCGAGCCGATGAGCGCGATCGACAAGATGACCGTCATCTCCACGGACGGCGCCAGCCAGTTGTCCCGTACGGTCACGGACAACGTCGCCCAGGGCATGGAGCTGCTCAGCTCCACCACCGGGGTCGACCTGGCCGCGCTGCTCCAGAACCTCAAGGGCGCGGTGCCGAAGCCGGCCGCCGAGCCGGCGGTCCCGGTGGCCTCTCCGGAGAAGAACGGGAAGATCGAGATCGGCGACTGATCCCCGTACGGACTGATCCACCGTACGAACGGACCCGCGTGCCCGGCCGGTTGCGCAACCGGCCGGGCATTCGTGTGCCGGGCCCCGGACCGCAACGGTCCGGTGGCCGGAAAACGCCCCTCAGGGGTGGCGCATACCTCCGGATAAGGTAATGCGGGTCTAAAGAGATCGCCAAGTGCCTCGCGCGTACCGCGCTCCTCGGGAGGAAGCCATGGGAACCCACCGCACCACGCTGCCCGGAGTCGGCGTCCAGTACGACTACACCACCGAGTCCGGGCAGCACATCTCCGTCGTGGTGCACCACGACGGGCGGCGGTTCATCGGCTTCTACGACCAGGACGACCCTGATTCGTGCCGGCTCTCCGTCCCCCTGACCCCACAGGAGGCGACCGGTCTCGCGCACCTCATCGACGCGGCGCCCATCGACGCCGTACGGACCGAGGGCATCGACCTGGTCACCGAGCACATCCCGCTCGGCACCCGCTCGCCGTACGGCGGCCGGCTGCTCGGCGACACCCAGGCGCGGACCCGGACCGGCGCCTCGATCGTGGCGGTGCTGCGCACCCACAGCGCGCACCCGTCCCCCGGGCCGGACTTCCGGCTGGCCATCGGCGACACGCTCATCGCCGTCGGAACACGCGAGGGCGTCGACACGCTCTCCGAGATCATCGCGGAGGGCTGACCGTGCACGACACGACCGCACTGCTCATGGAGCTCGGCTCCGTCATCCTGGGACTCGGCATCATCGGGCGGTTCGCCGGCCGGATAGGGCTCTCGCCGATCCCCCTCTATCTGCTGGCCGGGCTGGCCTTCGGCGAGGGCGGGCTGCTGCCGCTCGGGGCCAGCGAGGAGTTCACCGCCGTCGGCGCCGAGATCGGCGTCATCCTGCTGCTGCTCCTGCTCGGCCTCGAATACAGCGCGTCCGAGCTGGTCACCAGCCTGAAGACCCAGTACCCGTCCGGGGCCGTGGACTTCGTGCTCAACGCGACCCCGGGCGCGGTCGCCGCGCTGCTGCTCGGCTGGGGCCCGGTCGGGGCCGTCGCGCTCGCCGGTGTCACCTGGATCTCCTCGTCCGGTGTGATCGCCAAGGTCCTCGCGGACCTGGGACGGCTCGGCAACCGGGAGACACCGGTCATCCTCGGGGTGCTGGTCATCGAGGACCTGTCGATGGCGGTCTATCTGCCGCTGCTCACCGCGATGCTCGCGGGCGTCGGCCTCGCCGGCGGCAGCATCGCCCTGCTCATCGCGCTCGGCACGGTCGGGTTCGTGCTCTATCTGGCGCTGCGGCACGGCCGGCTGATCAGCCGTGCGGTCTCCTCCGACAATCCGGAGATGCTGCTGCTCGTCGTGCTCGGCCTTACCGTCCTGGTCGCCGGGGTGGCCCAGCAGCTCCAGGTGTCGGCCGCCGTGGGCGCGTTCCTCGTCGGCATCGCGCTCTCCGGTGAGGTCGCGGAGGGCGCGCGCAAGCTGCTGACCCCGCTGCGGGACCTGTTCGCCGCCGTCTTCTTCGTGTTCTTCGGGCTCTCCACCAACCCGGCCGAGATCCCGCCGGTGCTCCTCCCGGCCGCGCTGCTCGCGATCGTCACCGTCTTCACGAAGATCGCGACCGGCTGGTACGCCGCCCGGCGCGCCGGCATCGGACCGCGCGGGCGCTGGCGGGCGGGCGGCACGCTCGTCGCGCGCGGCGAGTTCTCCATCGTCATCGCGGGCCTGGCCGTCGCCACGGAGCCCCGCATCGGCCCCATCGCCACCGCGTACGTCCTGATCCTGGTCATCGTCGGCCCGCTCACCGCGCGCTGGACCCAGCCGGTGGTCGAGCGCGTCCAGAAGTGGCGCGGCAAGGACGGTGCGTCCGCCGTCGCGGCGGACACCGCTCCGGTCCCCGCGGCCCGGGAAGAGGTCTCGGCGTCGACCGAGTGACGGTGTGGGGCCGGGGTGCGGGCGGCGGGGCCGGGGTGCGCCCCGGCCGCCGGGCCGGTCACGCCCCCGCCGGCAGGTCCGGCCCTCAGGCTCCCGCCGGCAGGTCCGGCGCCCAGCCCAGCGGGTAGGCGTCGGTGCCCTCGGCGGGGGCCGCCGCCTCCCCGCCCGCGTCGGTGAACGCCCGCAGCGCGTCGATCAGCGCGGCGCGCTGCGCGGGGGCGATGCGCTCCACGATCGAGGCGACCTCCCGGCGGCGCCCGGCCGTGACCTCCTCGACCAGGCGGTGGCCCTCGGGCGTCACCCGGAGCACCGTCTCGCGGCGGTTGGCCGGGTTGACCTGACGCTCCGCGAGGCCCGCCGCGATCAGCCGGTCGAGCATCCGCATCGCGGTCGAGGGGTTCACGCCGAGGCGTTCGGCGAGGGTGACGAGCTTCGCCTCCCCGTGCGTGGAGAGCACCACGAGCAGCCGGAACTGGGGCAGCGTCACCCGGTCCTCGACCGCCGCGAGCGACCGGGCGGACACCGCGACCAGCAGTCTCGACGCGGTCAGCACCGCGCCCGTCACCGCGTCGACGTCGTCCCCGTCCGGGGCGGTCGGGGGGTCATCGGGTGCCTGTCCGTGCGCGGCCATGCCCCTTTTTACCGCGCCCGGGCGGCTTACTCGAACCGGCGGTCATCCGATACGCAAATGCCGCTCAACCGGTACCGGACCGACAACGGCGAGCACTGGCCCCGACCTTTTGATTGTGCAACGTTTGCATAGTGACGCATGAATCCGCGGCTTCGCCCGCTCCCCGGCGCCCGGCCCCGCCGACCGGCTGGCGGCGCACCGCCTTCCGGCTGCCCGTCCATATGTTCCGCATGGGTCTCGGGCCGCTCTTCCGGGGCCGGCTGCTGCTGCTCGTCCACACCGGCCGCGTCTCGGGCCTCCCCCGCCGGACCGCCGTCGAGGTCGTGGAGGCGGGCACCCACGAGGGCCGGGCCTGCTGGACCGTCGCCTCGGGCTTCGGGCCCGGCGCGGACTGGTTCCGCAACCTGGAGCGCACCCCGCACGCCACGGTGCAGGCCGGCCGCCGCTTCCACGCGGTGACCGCGCAGGTGCTGACCGCCGAGGAGGGCGGCGAGCTGATGGCCCGGTACGCGCCCCGCCACCCCAGGGTCGCCCGCCGGCTCTGCGCGTACCTGGGCTTCGAGGTGGACGGCGGTACGGAGGACTACCGGCGGGTGGGCGAGTCGATCCCGTTCGTCCGGCTCACGGAGGGCGCGAAGCGCTGATCCCTCACGCCCGCGCCGGTTCCTCGGTGAGGTGCGGATGGGGTGGCCCCGGCCGGTACAGGAACAGGGTGACGACGAGGCCGAGGGCGAAGAAGCCCGCGGACCACCAGTACGCGGTGGCGTAGCTCTCCAGTTGGGCCTGGGCGACGACGGGCGGGGTCGGCCTGCGGCCCACCAGGTAGTTCGTGGCGGCGGTGGTCGCGAGGGTGTTCAGCAGGGCCGTGCCGATGGAGCCGCCGACCTGCTGGCTGGTGTTGACCATCGCCGACGCCACCCCGGCGTCCCGTGGCCCGACGCCCGCGGTGGCCAGGTTCATCACCGTGGCGAAGACGGCGCCGAGGCCGATGCCCAGGCAGAGCAACGGCGGCAGCACATGGGCGGCGTAGGTGCTGTCCAGGTCCAGCGCGGTCAGCCACACCATCGCGGCGGCCGCGATGCCCAGCCCGGTCGGGACGATCGGTTTCGCGCCGAACCGCAGCAGCAGCACATTCGTCGTCGTCACCGACGAGGCGATCATGCAGGCGACCATCGGGATGAAGGCGAGCCCGGTGGAGACCGGCGAATAGCCCAGGCCCTTCTGCAAGTAGTACGTGAGGAAGAGGAAGACGCCGAACATCCCGCCGCCGGAGATGAACATCGCCAGGAACGACGCCGCCCGGTCCCGGTCCAGCACCACCCGCAGCGGCAGCAGCGGATGCGCCGCCCGGGTCTGCCACCACGCGAACGCCGCCAGCAGCACCGCGCCCGCCACCAGGAACCCCCAGGTCAGCGGCGAACTCCAGGAGTGCGACTCGGCCTCCGAGAAGCCGTAGACGATGCAGAAGAGACCGGCCGAGACCAGCAGCGTCCCCGGGATGTCGAGCCGGGGCCGGTCCGCCGGCGCCCCCGCCGTCAGCAGCCGCCAGCCGCCGACGAAGGCCAGGAACGCGAAGGCCAGGTTGACGTAGAGGCACCAGCGCCAGTCCAGGTACTCGGTGAGCACCCCGCCGAGCAGCAGCCCGACCGCACCGCCCGCCCCCGCGATGGCGCCGTAGATCCCGAACGCCTTGGCCCGCTCCTTGGGCACCGTGAACGTGGTGGTGAGCAGGGACAGCGCCGCCGGGGCGAGCAGCGCGCCGAACACGCCCTGCAACGCGCGGGCCAGCACCAGGATCTCGAAGCTCGGGGCGGCGCCGCCGATCGCGGAGGCGCCCGCGAAGCCGACGAGGCCGGTCAGGAAGACCACCCGGCGGCCCACCAGGTCGGCGATGCGCCCGCCGAGCAGCAGCAGCGAGCCGAAGGCGAGGGCGTACGCCGTGACGATCCACTGCCGGTTGCCGTCGCTGAAGCCGAGGTCCTGCTGGGCGGAGGGCAGCGCGATGTTCACGATCGTCGCGTCGAGCACCACCATCAGCTGGGCGAGGCCGATCACCCCGAGCACCCACCAGCGGTGGGACGGATGGTCCTCCCGGGGGTGCGCCCGGCTGGTTCCTGCTTCTCGGGGACCTGCTTCACGGGCCATGGGGCGGATCTCCCTCGCTGCGCACACCGCCGGAATCCCCCGGTTGATCACGCTAGGCGGAGGGGGCCCGTCCCGCATGTGGAGCCGTTCGGACGGGCGGGTACGGCTGGCCGGGTGCTCGCGGCGGACACAGGGCTCGCGATCAGTTCATCACACATAGTGACTGCTATCTGTGCTGTCCATGACCCGCAAACCACGCTCGTCACCGCTGGGCGGACCCGTACGGGCCCCACGGTTCGCCGCCCTCGCGGCGCTGGCCCTCGCCCTCGGTGTGGCCGGCCCCCTGGCCTCCACCGGGGAACTCGCCCACGCGCAGCCGCGCCAAGGCGGCTCCACCCTGCTCGATGAGACCTTCACCCAGGCCACGGCCCCGGAGTTCACCGGGGTCGGCTCGGCCTGCCTCACCGGGGCGCCCGGGGCCGACGCCCTGCCGGGAGCCGGCAACCACCCGCTCGGGGGCTGCACGGTGGGCGTCGGCCCCGAACCGCCCAACGACGCCGCCCCGCGCGGCTATCTGCGGCTGACGGACTCCTCCAACGACCAGTCCGGCGCGGTCCTCTACAACCACGCGCTGCCCGCCGACGACGGCCTGGACGTCACCTTCGACCAGTGGCAGTACGGCACCACCACGGGCGCCATCGCCCCGGCCGACGGCATCTCGTTCTTCCTGGTCGACGGGGAGGCGGAGCTGACCCACCCCGGCGCGTTCGGCGGCAGCCTCGGATACGCGCAGAAGCTGCCCGACGACGACCCGAACGCCGAGTTCCTCCCCGGGGTGGACCGCGGCTATCTGGGAGTCGGGCTCGACGTCCTCGGCAACTACTTCGGCGACTGGGAGCACCGGGGCAACGGCTGCCCGCCGGACCGGCGCTCTCCCGCGGGCACGGCGTTCCACGTGCCCGCGCCCGGGCCGAACATGGTCACGCTGCGCGGCCCCGGCGACGGCATCGAGGGCTACTGCTTCCTCACCGCCACCACCAGCAACTTCTCCACCACCGGCCCCTGGCCGTCGACCCTCCCCGGCCAACTGCACGGGCCGACCACCACGGTGTCGGGCGATCCCGTCCAGGCCGAGCAGGACCTCGAACCCTCGCGCCGCCGCGTCCACGTGGTGATCACCCCGGCGCCGGACCCGCAGGTCACCGTGTCCATCGACTTCAACGACGGCAACGGCGCCCAGCAGGTCCTCCAGACCGACGCGCCGACCCCCGTGCCGGCGACCTACAAGTTCGGATTCGCGGCCTCCACCGGTCTGTTCACGGACACCCACCTCATCCGCAACGTGACCGTGCGCACCGAACGGCCGCTGCCCCGGCTGAATCTCGTGAAGCAGGTCGTGCAGCCGCTGCCCGGTGACCTCACGGCCGGCACCCAGGTGCCCTACGAGTTCGTGGTCACCAACTCGGGCGGCACCACCATCGACGACCTCGCCGTCGACGACCCGAAGACCGGCCCGGTCTCCTGCCCGGTGACAAGCCTCGCGCCCGGTGAGACGGTCACCTGCACGGCGACGTACACGGTGACGCCCGCCGACGTCACCAACGGCTCGATCGACAACACGGCCACGGCGACCGGGACATCGGGCGGTGAGCCGGTCACCTCCCCGCCCTCGTCGGAGACCGTGCCGATCGAGCGGGCGCCGGGCATCTCGGTCGAGAAGCGGGTCGAGACCCCCGGCCCGTACGCGGTCGGGCAGACGGTCACGTACGCCTACACCGTCCGCAACACCGGCGGGGCGGGACTGACCGGCGTCGCCGTGCAGGACGACCACGTCACGGACATCACCTGCGATTCCACCACGCTCGCCCCGGCGGAGGAGGCCGGTGACAGCACCACGTGCACCGGCACCTACACGATCACCGCGGCCGACGGCACGGCCGGTTCCGTGACCAACACCGCCACGGCGACCGGTACGGCGGACGGGGAGACCGTCACCTCGCCGGAGACGTATCAGACCCTCCCCGTCGGGCAGCCCCATCTGACGCTGCACAAGAGGGTCGTCTCCGACGGCCCGTTCCAGGTCGGGTCCGACGTCCGCTACGCGTACACGGTCACCAACACCGGCAGCACCCAGCTGCACGACGTGCACGTGGTGGACAACCGCGTCGCCGCAGTGGTCTGCGACGCGACCACGCTGGCGCCCGGGGCGAGCACCACCTGCCGCGGGACCTATCGGATCACCCCGGCCGACATCGACCTCTGCCGGAAGAGCGGCACCCGCGGCGGCGGCAAGGACACCGTCACGTGCCGGATCACCAACGTGGCCCAGGCCGGCGCCACCGACCCGCAGGGCGAGGAGATCGCGAGCGACACCGCCTCGGCCACGGTCACCGTCACGGTCAAGCCCAAGAAGTGCGGGTGCCACAAGCACGAGAAGAAGCACCACAACGGCGGCTGACCCGCCCCGCGCACCGACCGGCGCCGCCTCCTCCCGGGGGCGGCGCCGTTCCCTGTGCCGGCCCTAGACCTCTTTAGCGGGCCAGTCGAGCAGTCGGGCGCCGATCACGGCGGTCTGGAGCGTGTAGCGGTGCTGGGGGTCCGCCGGGTCGGAGCCGGTCAGCTGGTGGATGCGTTCCAGCCGGTACGTGAGGGCCCGGACGCTCAGCGAGAGGCGGCGGGCGGTCTCGGCGGCGACACAGCCCGCGTCGAAGTACACCGTCAGCGTCTTGAGGAGCGGTTCGGCGCCGCCCCTGGCCTTCTGGAGCGGGCCGAGCTCACTGCGCACGAGATCGGCCATGGCCTGCCGGTCCCGGGTCAGCACCGGGTAGACCAGCAGGTCGGCGGCGAACAGCACGGGGTCGTCCAGGTCCATCCGGTCCGCCAGGTCCAGCGCGTCGAGCGCCTCGTCGTACGACTGGACGACGCCGCCGGGGCCCCGGTGGGCGCGGCCGACGGCGACCCGGCCGCCGTCCGTCGCCGCGTGCGCCTGCTTCGCGAAGTAGCGCAGGACGTCGGGCTGGCTGCCGGGCGCGATGCACACCATGCGCCCGTCCTTCGTGGTGAGCAGGATCTTGCGCCCGCCGAACCGGGCCAGCATCGCCGACTCCACGTGCCGGGGCACCGCCTCCGTCTCGGTGTACGCCTCCGGGCCGGTCGCGACCGCCACGGCGTGGGCGCGCGAGAGGCGCAGCCCGAAGCGGGTGGCCCGCTCGGCGAGCCGGCCGAGATCGCTGCGCCCGTACAGCAGGTCGTCGATGAACTCCCGTCTGGCGGCCTCCTCGCGGCGCACGGTGAGGCGCTGGGCGCGCTCGAAGCCGTCCGCGAACGCGTCGACCGCCTGCTCCATCGCGGCCAGCACGCCGTCGGTGGCGGCGGCCGCGGCGGCGGGGCTCGCGCCGGGGGCGGGGGCGGGCCAGGCGGCGCGGGTCTCGGCGAGGTGCATGCGGACCAGGGCGCGCAGCTGGTGGCCGGCCTCGGCGGCCTCCCGGCCCAGGGCGCGGCGGGAGTCCAGCTCCTCACGGGTGAGGCGCCGCCCCGAGACGGCCGCCTCCCCGAGTATCCGTGCGTAACCCTCCAGAAAACTGTCGGGAATCACCGGTTCCGCCATGCGTCCGCCTCCGTTTCCATTCCGTACCGACACCAGCCCAACGCACGAGGGGCGGTGCCGGTGCCCGGCATCGGGGAGCGGCGAACGTTGCCGCATTCCGGCAATGCGATCGGGCCTCCCCGGATGGCACGATCCTGTCAGCACCGACCGGGGGACCAACGGGGGAAACACGGGGGTGCACGGGGGATCGGGGGAAGACCCGGCTGCCGCGGTGTCGTCGAGGGCGACGCCGTGGCACCGGGGTCTCCGACCGGTCCGCACGGACGCCGGCGACACCGCCGACGGAACGGCAGGGGGTCGGTACCGATGCGGGAATTCCTGGACGCGGCGCTGTCCTTCCCGGCCGTACTCTTCGCCGCCGCGCTGGTCGTCGTCATCGCCTTCTGGCTGCTCGTCCTGGTCGGCGCGGCCGACCACCACTCCTTCGACGCCGACCTGGACACCGATCTCGCGGGCGTCGGAGGCGTCCCGGTCACCGTCTCGGTGTCCCTGATGATCGCCGTCGGCTGGTTCTCCGCCCTGACCGGTTCGGTCCTGGTGCACCGCTCGGGCGCCACCGGACCGCTGCGCGCCGTGCTGGCCTGCGCGGTGCTCGCCGGGGCGCTGCTGCTCGCCTGGGGTGCGGTGCGGCTGCTCGTCCACCACTTCCGGCGCTACTTCCCCGACCAGCCTCCGCCATCGCGCCAGGACTTCCTGGGCCGCGTCTGCACGATCCGTACCGGCTCGGTCTCCACGGACTTCGGCCAGGCCGAGGTGACCGCCGACGACGGGACCACCGCCACCGTCCAGGTGCGCCAGCTGGAACCCGTCGACGCGCAGCTGACCTCCGGATGCTCCGGACTGCTGTACGCGTACGACGAGGCCGGGGAGTTCTTCTGGGTCTCGGCCTTCGACAAGGCGCTCGACCCGGGTCCGCCGCACGGCCGTACGGCCTCCGGCCCCGCCGTCTGAGCCACCGCTCCTGTCGGCGCGGTGGGCCCGTCCCGCCTGCCCGGACGCCGTGTGCCGCCGCGCCCTGTTTCACGTGAAACCGCTCATTTCCGCATCACCTGCCGCCAAGGACTGTCATGGAAGCCATCTCCTTGGGCCTCGGCCTGCTCGTCGCCGTGGTCCTGCTCATCGCCGTAGCCGTGCTGCTGATCATCACCCGGCTCTTCCGCAAGGTGGAGCAGGGCAAGGCCCTGATCATCTCCAAGACCAAGAAGGTCGACGTGACCTTCACCGGCGCCGTCGTCCTGCCGGTGCTGCACAAGGCCGAGTCCATGGACATCTCGGTCAAGACCATCGAGATCCGTCGCACCGGGCGCGAGGGCCTGATCTGCCAGGACAACATCCGCGCCGATATCCACATCACGTTCTTCGTGCGGGTGAACAAGACCGTCGAGGACGTCAAGAAGGTCGCCCAGTCCATCGGCACCGAGCGCGCCAGCGACAAGGTCGCCATCCAGGAGTTCTTCGCGGCGAAGTTCTCCGAGGCGCTGAAGACCGTCGGCAAGCAGCTGGACTTCGTGGACCTGTACACGAAGCGCGAGGAGTTCCGCGACCGGATCATCCGGGTCATCGGCACCGATCTGAACGGCTACCACCTGGACGACGCGGCGATCGACTTCCTGGAGCAGACCCCGATGGCGCAGCTCGACAGCGCCAACATCCTGGACGCCCAGGGCATCCGGAAGATCACCGAGCTGACCGCGATCGAGCACGTCCGCACCAATGAGTTCCAGCGCACCGAGCAGAAGGAGATCACCCGGCAGGATGTCGACGCCCGGGAGACCATCCTGGAGCTGGAGCGCCGGCAGGCCGAGGCGGAGATCAAGCAGCGCCGCGAGGTCGAGACGCTGCGGGCCCGCGAGGAGGCGGTGACCGCCCGGGTCCAGGAGGAGGAACGCCTGGGCGCCCAGTCGGCGTTCATCAAGACCGAGGAGCACCTGGGCATCCAGCGGGAGAACCAGGCCCGGGAGATCGCCGTCGCGCAGAAGAACCGCGAGCGGGTCATCGCCGTGGAGAACGAGCGCATCGAGAAGGACCGGATGCTGGAGGTCATCGGGCGCGAGCGCGAGACCGAGCTGAACCGCATCGCCGCGACGAAGGAGGTCGAGGCGGAGCGCCGCGAGGTCGCCGACGTCATCCGCGAGCGGATCGCGGTGGACCGTACGGTCGCCGAGCAGGAGGAGTCCATCAAGACGCTCCGGTCCGTCGAGGAGTCCGAGCGCACCCGCAAGTCCGTCATCATCGCCGCCGAGGCGGAGGCGCAGGAGCGGCTGGTCAAGGACATCAAGGCCGCCGAGGCGGCGGAGGCGGCGGCCACCCACCGGGCGGCCGAGCAGCTGACGCTCGCGGAGGCCCGGCTGAAGACCGCCGACCTCGACGCGCAGGCCAAGCTGCGGCTCGCCGAGGGTATCCAGGCGGAGTCGGCGGCGGCCGGCCTCGCGGACGTCCAGGTGCGGGACGCGGAGGCGGAGGTGATCGAGAAGACGGGGCTCGCCGAGGCCGAGGCCACGTCCGCGCGGCTCAAGGCGGAGGCCGAGGGCGCCCGTCTCAAGGCCCTCGCGGACGCGGAGGGTACGCAGGCGCAGGCGACGGCCGACGCGGCGATGATCGGCGAGAAGCTGAAGGCGGAGGCCGCCGGCCTCACGGAGAAGGCGGCCGCGATGGCGGCGCTGGACGACGCGTCGCGCGGGCACGAGGAGTACCGGCTGCGGCTGGCCGCCGAGAAGGAGATCCGGCTCGCGGGGCTGGACGTCCAGCGGCAGGTCGCCGAGTCGCAGGCGACGGTGCTCGCCACGGGTCTGGAGAACGCGGACATCGACATCGTCGGCGGCGATTCGGTCTTCTTCGACCGGCTGGTCTCGTCCATCTCGATGGGCAAGAGCCTGGACGGCTTCGTCTCGAACTCCGATACGGCGAAGGCGCTGGCCGGTCCGTGGCTGAACGGCGAGTCCTCGTTCACGGAGGATCTGACGCGGGTGCTGTCGTCGGTGTCCACGGGTGATGTGCAGAACCTGACGGTGTCGGCGCTGCTGATGCGGATGATGGCTTCGCCATCGTCGGGGGTCGGTGCGGACCAGGTCCGGGCGCTGCTGGACCATGCGCGTTCGCTGGGCCTGGCGGACGTCCCGGTCAGCGGCCTGACCCCGGCGCCCCTGAACGGTACGCCGGTGTCGTAGGGGGTCCGCTGCCCGAGGCCCCACCGGATCCCGTCCGTCCTCAATCGCCGGACGGGCTCGGATGGGCCGACGTCCGCAGCCTGAACGCCCACCCCAGCACCCTCCGTCCTCAATCGCCGGACGGGCTGAGTGGGGCCGGGCTGGCCTTTCAAGCCCCGCCGGCGGTCACTTCCAGTGCGCCCGGCGGACATCTCAAGCCCGTCCGGCGATTGAGGACACCTGGACCGCAAGCTCAAAGCCGGCCCGCGGACCAAGCAAGCCCGTCCGGCGATTGAGGACGCCTGGACGGCAAGTCCGAGCCCGTCCGGCGATTGAGGACACCGCCGCACGACACACCGCAAGGAGCACCCAGTGGACACCGTGACCGCCCCCGCCGCCGGGGACTACGACGTCCTGCGGCGCCGCCTCCGTACGCACGCCACCGAGCTCGCCCGCAGGGCCACCGCCCTCAACGCCCGCCGCACCGAGGCGTTCGGCGCCACCGGCCTCGCCCTCCTCCGCAGCGAGCAGATCCGGACGCCCCGCCCCTCCACCCCCCGCGACCTCGTCGCACTCGGCGGCGAGCTGCTCTTCGGCTTCGAACGCGGCCCCGGCCGGCAGGACGCCCCCGCCGTCGACGACGTGCTCGCGCTCTACGCCGCCGACCTCGCCCCCGGCACCGGCACCCCCCTCACCGACACCTCCTTCGTCCGTGAATTCGACGGCCTGCACCGCTACTTCCGTGACGCCCGCCTGCTGCGGCTGCGCCGGACCGAGGGCCGCCTGCTGGCGGTCTTCCGTACCGGCGACACCGCCGAGGACATCCGGGTCCTGCGCTGGGCCCTCAACCCCGACGGCTCCCCCGGCGCCTTCCTCGACGCGCGCGGCGAGCGCGACCACGTCTTCCCGCCGTCGCACGACTTCGGCTGGACGACCGCCGGCCGCGAGGCCCACGTCACGGGCCGCCACCCGCACATCGCCATCGGCTGCGAGGCCGAGCTGTACGTGGACACGCTGGGCGGCACGCTCACCGTGAAGACCGTCAACGACACGGAGACCCCGGAGGGGATCTACGAGGAGCCGGTCACCGAACCCCTCCAGTCGCTCGCGGACGCCGAGGTCGAGTACGCGGAGCTGGGCCCGCTCGTGCTGCTGCGGGTCCGCCCGTACAAGGAGGAGGCGAGGCGCCACCTCGTCTTCAACGCGCTCCTGTCCACCGTCACCCGCCTCGACGGCATCGGCCCGGCCTGCCAACGGCTCCCGGAGGACCAGGGGATCATCTTCCCCGGCGGCTTCTACCTGACGACGGGCGAGGCCAGGACCTTCGACATCGCGCAGCCGCTCACCGACCCGGTCTTCGAGGAGGCCGTCCGCTCCCCGAACGGCGAGGACGTGCTGTACGTCTTCCGCTCCCGCCAGGACGGCCGCAGCCTCCTCCTTCCGTACAACGTGATCCGCCAGGAGGTCGCGACCCCCCTCCAGGGCCGGGGCCACGCCCTGCTGGACGACGGCACGCTCGTGGTGCTGCGCGATCCGGTGGAGGACGGTCCGGCACGCGTCCACCCGTTGCAGCGCTGGCAGACCCCGTACGTCTCCGACACCTACGCCGCGTCCCGCCCGGCGGGCGAAGGCCCCCTGGCCCGGGTCGGCAACGCCGACCTCGTGCGCGGGATCTCCGACTGCCTGGCCCTCGCGCACGCCGCGTCCGAGACGACGCCGACCGCCGCCGTGTACGACCGGCTGGTCGCCGACTGCGTACGGGCGGGCGACCGCTACCACTGGCTGGACGACGCCGAACTGGACTCCCTGGCCGAGCCCTTGGGCGAGCTGCGGGAGACCGCGTGCCAGGTCGTCGCCGAGTTCGAGGCGGTCCAGGCCCTCACCCGGCAGGCCGCCGACGCGCTCACCGAGACCGCCGACCGCATCACCGCCCTGGTCCGCCGGGTCCGGGGCGAGGCCCCGCGCACCGCCGCCGAGTGGGTCGACCGCCTCACCGAACTGCGCGGCGCGCACGGTCATCTGGCGACCCTCGCCGAGATGCGGTACGCGGACACCGAGCGCATCGCGGAGCTGACCGCCACCACCGCCGAGGACATCGAGGCGGCCGCCCGCCGCGCGGTCGCCTTCCTGGCCAGGGACGACGCGTTCACCGGGTACCACGAGGACATCGCCCGCCTCACCGAGGAGGCCGCCGAGCTCGCCACGGTCACCGACGCCGCCGCGCTCGGGGACCGGCTGGCCGCCATGACGGACGGCCTGAGCACCGTCACGGACGTCGTCGCCGGGCTCGACATCGGCGACGGGGTGGTCCGCACGTCGATCCTGGAACGCATCGCGGAGGTCCTGGGCGCCGTCAACCGGGCCCGCGCCACGCTCGACGCCCGCCGCCGCGCCCTGGCGGACCACGAGGGCCGGGCCGAGTTCGCCGCCGAGTCCGCGCTGCTCGGGCAGGCCGTCACGGCCGCGCTGGCCGCCGCCGGGACCCCGGAGTCCTGCGACGAGCAGCTGGCGAGGCTGCTGCTCCAGCTGGAGAACCTGGAGGGGCGGTTCGCGGAGTACGACGACTTCCTGGCCGAGCTGGGCGAGCGCCGGACGGAGGTGTACGAGGCGTTCTCGGCCCGGAAGCAGGGCCTCCAGGACGAGCTGGCCCGCCGCACCGAACGCCTCGCGGACTCCGCCGCGCGGGTCCTGGAGACGGTCGCCCGGCGCGGCGCCGCCCTCCCCGACGCGGACGCCGTCCACACCTACTTCGCCTCCGACCCGATGGTCGCCAAGATCCGCCGGACCGCCGAGGAACTGCGGGCGCTCGGGGACACCGTGCGCGCGGAGGAGCTGGACGGGCAGCTGCTCGCCGCCCGCCAGGAGGCGGGCCGGGCGCTGCGCGACCGGGACGAGCTGTACGCGGACGGCGGGTCCGTGATCCGCCTCGGCCGGCACCGGTTCGCGGTGAACACCCAGCCGTTCGAGCTGACCCTCGTGCCGCAGGACGGCACGCTCGCGTTCGCCGTCACCGGGACCGACTACCGGATGCCGGTGACCGACCCGGAGTTCGCCGCGACCCGCCCGTACTGGGACCAGACGCTCCCGTCCGAGTCCCCGTCGGTCTACCGGGGCGAGCACCTGGCGGCCCGCCTCCTCGACGAGCACGGCGCGGAACGCCTCGCCTCCCTGGACGGCGGCGAACTCGCGACGCTCGTACGGGAATCGGCGGCGGCCGCGTACGACGAGGGGTATCAGCGAGGCGTCCACGACGAGGACGCGACCGCGATCCTGGCCGCGCTGCTGCGGCTGCACGCGGGCGCCGGGCTGCTGCGCTTCCCGCCCGCCGTCCGGGCCACCGCCCAGTTGTTCTGGGCCCACGGGACGGACGAGGCCCGCCGCACCTCCTGGGCGCGCCGCGCCCGCTCGCTGGCCCGCGCCCGGGAGACCTTCGGCCTCGCCCCGGCGGTCACCGCGCTCCAGGAGGAGTGGGCGGCGGTGATCGGCGGCGAGAGCCCCCGGACGGTCGCCGCGTACCTCTTCGAGGAGCTGACCGGCGGGCCCGAGGGCTTCGCGACGGGGGCCTCCGTCCGCGCGTTCCTGGACAAGTTCCGGCACGCCACCGGCACCTCGGCGTACGACGACGACCTCGCGGCCCTCGCGGACGACCTGCCCGCCCGGCGCCAGCTCGTGGAGGGCTGGCTCACCTCGTACGCCGGGGCGAGCGGCACGGAGATCGACCCGGGCGACCTCGCGGAGGCCGTCGCCGTGGAGCTGTGCCCCGAGCCCCTGCTCGGCCGGTACGAGGCGGACGCGCCGCTCACCGAGACCGTCGACGGGCTCCTCGGCGTCCACCCGCGCATCGAGCACGGCCGGCTCACCGTCCGTATCGACGAGCTCCTGGCCCGGACCGAGGAGTTCCGTACCGCCGTCGTCCCCGGATTCCGCGCCTACCAGCGCCGCCGCACCGCCCTGGTCGCCGCCGAGCGGACCCGGCTGCGGCTCGACGACCACCGCCCGCGCGTGATGTCGGCGTTCGTACGCAACCGGCTCCTCGACGAGGTCTATCTGCCGCTGGTCGGGGACAGCCTCGCCAAGCAGCTCTCCACCGCCGACGCCGACCGCCGCACCGACTCGCAGGGGCTGCTGCTGCTCGTATCGCCGCCCGGCTACGGCAAGACGACGCTCATGGAGTACGTCGCCGACCGGCTCGGGCTCGTCCTCGTCAAGATCAGCGGACCGAACCTGGGCCACGACGTGACCTCGCTCGACCCCGCGCAGGCGGGCAGCGCGACCGCGCGCCAGGAGATCGAGAAGATCAACTTCGCGCTCGAAGCGGGCAACAACACGCTGCTCTACCTGGACGACATCCAGCACACCTCGCCGGAACTCCTCCAGAAGTTCATCCCGCTCTGCGACGCCACGCGCCGCATCGAGGGCGTACGGGACGGTGAGCCGCGCACGTACGACCTGCGGGGCAAGCGGTTCGCGGTGTGCATGGCGGGCAACCCGTACACCGAGTCCGGGGCGCGCTTCCAGGTGCCCGACATGCTCGCCAACCGGGCGGACGTGTGGAATCTGGGCGAGGTGCTGTCCGGCCGCGAGGACACCTTCGCGCTGAGCTTCGTGGAGAACGCGCTGACCGCCAATCCGGTCCTCGCCCCGCTCGCCGGCCGCTCCCGCGAGGACCTGGCGCTGCTGCTGCGGCTCGCCGCCGAGGACCCCACGGCCCGTCCGGACCAGCTCGAACACCCCTACGCGCCCGCCGAGGTGGACCGGATCACCGCCGTGCTGCGGCATCTGCTGCGGGCCCGGGACACGGTGCTCGCGGTCAACGCCGCGTACATCGCGTCCGCCGCGCAGACCGACGCCACCCGCACCGAGCCGCCGTTCCGGCTCCAGGGTTCTTACCGCAACATGAACCGGATCGCGGAGCGGATCGCGCCCGTGATGAACGACGCCGAGCTGTCCGCCGTCGTGGACGACCACTACGCGGGCGAGGCGCAGACGCTCACCAGCGGCGCCGAGGCCGCGCTCCTGAAGCTCGCCGCGCTGCGGGGCACGCTCACGCCCGCGCAGACCGAACGGTGGGCGGCGCTCTGCTCCTCGTACGTCCGCACCCAGGCGCTCGGCGGGCCCGAGGGCGATCCGATGACCCGCGCGGTGGCGGCGCTGGGGCTGCTCGCGGACCGGATCGCGGCCGTCGAGACGGCGATCGGGCGCGCCGCCGACCCGCGCCACCTGCTGGCGCGGCACCCCGAAGACCGCTGACCGTCCTCGATCAACGGAAGGGAGCAAGGCATGCTGGGTCACGTGTCCTTCCCCCAGCAACCCCAACCCTCGCCGCTCTACGGCCACATGGTCGTCTGCGGAGACGACGCGCTCGCCCAGCGGCTCGCCGTGGAGCTGCGGTACGTGTACGGGGAGCGGGTCACCCTCGTCGTGCCGCCGGAGCCGGGTGCGGTCAGGCCGGACGAGCCGCTGAGCGGGCGCGGGCGGGCGGCCGCGCTGTTCGGGCGGATGGCGTCCGCGATGAACCGCAACGGCGGCGGGCTGTTGCACGGCGCGGACGGGGACTCCCTCGCGGGCGTCGAGGCGGTGCGCATCCTCCAGGCGGCCGAGCCGTCCGACGAGGCGCTGGCCGATGCGGGCATCGCCCGGGCCTCGGCGGTCGCCCTCGTCTACGACGACGACGAGCGCAACATCCGGGCGGCGCTGACCGCGCGCCGGCTCAACCCCCGTGTGCGGCTGGTGATCCGCCTCTTCAACCGGAAGCTGGGCCAGCATCTGGAGACCCTGCTCGACCAGGCCGCCGCCGTCGCGTCCCCGGGGCTCGACCCGGCCGCGATCGACGCCTCCACCACCGTGCTGTCCGACGCGGACACCGCCGCGCCCGCCCTCGCGGCGACCGCGCTCGCCGGGTCGACGCGGGTGATCCGGGCCGAGGGCCTGTTCCTGCGGGCCGCCGAGCGCACCCCGCCGCCGGGCGGCCAGGTCGCCAATCCCGGCCTGTGCACCCTGGCGCTGCTCTCCTCCACCACCCACGACCCGGCGGGCGCGGAGGGCTCCGACAGCAGCGGGGCGGAGGGGCCGCAGCTGCTGCCCGGGCCTGCGGAGATCGCTGCCGCGACCGGGCGCGGCACGGTCGTCCTGGAGGCCGTCACGCAGTCCGGACCCGCCGCCCCGAGGCCCCGGATGAGCGGCCGGAGCGCGCCGCTGAGCCAGTTCTTCTCGCGGCGGCTGCGGTGGTCGGCGCTGGGCGTCGGGCTGGCGGTGCTCGGGCTCGCGGTGGCGTCCTCCCTCACGACCGGCGACCATCCGCTGCACGCGGCCTATCTCACCCTGCTCGACCTGTTCGCGATGGGCGACCCGGCGATCGGTGAGCCCACCGCCCGCCAGGTGATCCAGATCCTCTCCGGCATCGCGGGCCTGATGCTCCTGCCGCTGCTGGTGGCGGGGGTCCTGGAGGCGTTCGGCTCGCTGCGCAGCGCGTCGTCGCTGCGGCGGCCGCCGCGCGGGCTGTCCGGGCACGTGGTGCTGCTCGGGCTCGGCAAGATCGGCACCCGGGTCCTGGTGCACCTGCGGGAGCTGGGCATCCCGGTGGTCTGCGTGGAGGAGGACCCGGACGCGCGGGGCATCCCCCTCGCCCGGCGGCTGCACGTGCCGGTGGTGCTCGGTGACGTCACGGACGAGGGGGTCCTGGAGGCGGCCAAGATCGGCCGCTCCCGGGGGCTCCTCGCGCTGACCAGCATCGACACGACGAACCTGGAGGCGGCTCTGTATGCGAGGTCCCTCAAGCCCAACCTGCGGGTGACGGTCCGCCTCTTCGACGACGAGTTCGCCACGGCGGTCTACCGCACGCTGCGCACGGCGCACCCGCGGGCGATCACCCGCTCCCGCTCGGTCTCCCACCTGGCGGGCCCGTCCTTCGCGGTCGCGATGATGGGCCGGCAGATCCTGGGCGCGATCCCGGTCGAGCGCAAGGTGCTCCTGTTCGCGGCGGTGGAGGTGGGCGGCCACCCCCAGCTGGAGGGCCGCACGGTGGACCAGGCGTTCCGCGAGGGCGCATGGCGCGTCCTGGCCCTGGACGTGGCCCCCGACGGCGCCCCCGAGGGCGCCCTCGTCTGGAACCTCCACCCCGGCTACGTGCTCCACCCCACGGACCGCGTGATCATCGCGGCCACACGCCGCGGCCTGGCGGAACTCCTGGGCCGCCGGGCACTCACGCGACGCTGAGGGGCGCCCCGGGCCGGGGCGCGGGGTTCCGTCCTCAAGCGCCGGACGGGCTTGAAATGCCCCCGCGGACCCGGCCCAGCTGGGCAAACCCAGCCCGTCCGGCGCTTGAGGACGGAACCCTCCGCGCCGGTCCGGGGCGCGCCTCCTCTACGGGCGCCACCCCCGGCGGCACAGGACGACGCGGTACCCGTCCGGGTCCTCCACCGTGACCCCCCACTCGTTCCAGTACGGGTTCGGCGAGCTGACCCTCGTACCGCCGCAGGCGAGCAGGCGGGCCACCAGGTCCTCCGGGACCGGGCCGTCCAGGTACAGGACGAGCAGGTCCTCCTCGGTGGGCCGGGGGGCGACCGGGCCCCGCGTGAGCTCCAGATGCCAGGAGGCACCGGGGTGCCCCACCATGAGAAGGTCATGCGTTCCCGGCTCCCGCCCCGCGTCCGCGCGGAAGAGGACCGTCAGCCCCAGCCCCTCCACCCAGAACCGCTCGGCGGCGCCGAGATCGCGGGAGGGGCGGGCGAGGCGGACATGCGTCTCGGTGGTGAACGACACGGGGGTCCCTTCGTCGGGCGGCGCGGGGCCGCGTTGCCGCAGCGTACGAGGGCCGCCGCACCGCCCGCATCGGCCATCGGTCCTGGTCCCCGGGTCGGAAGGAATACCCGGCCCCCGCCCCCCGTTGTACGGGGCGTTCAGATAGTTCAAGGTTCAACAACAGCGACCAGGAGGCGGACGCCATGCAGTTCGGGATCTTCACCGTCGGGGACGTCACCACCGACCCCACCACCGGTACGACGCCGAGCGAGCACGAGCGGATCAAGGCCACCGTCGCCATCGCGCGGAAGGCCGAGGAGGTCGGGCTCGACGTCTTCGCGACCGGTGAGCACCACAACCCGCCGTTCGTCCCCTCGTCGCCGACCACCACGCTCGGCTTCATCGCGGCGCAGACGAAGAGCATCGTCCTGTCGACCTCGACCACGCTGATCACCACCAACGACCCGGTGAAGATCGCCGAGGACTACGCCACGCTCCAGCACCTCGCGGACGGCCGCGTGGACCTGATGATGGGCCGCGGGAACACCGGCCCGGTGTACCCCTGGTTCGGCAAGGACATCCGCCAGGGCATCCCGCTCGCCATCGAGAACTACGCCCTGCTGCACAAGCTGTGGCGGGAGGACGTCGTGGACTGGGAGGGCACGTTCCGTACGCCGCTCCAGTCGTTCACCGCGACCCCGCGCCCCCTGGACGGCGTGCCGCCGTTCGTCTGGCACGGCTCCATCCGCTCGCCGGAGATCGCCGAGCAGGCCGCGTACTACGGCGACGGCTTCTTCCACAACAACATCTTCTGGCCCATGGAGCACACGAAGAAGATGGTGCGGCTCTACCGCCAGCGGTACGCGCACTACGGCCACGGCACCGCCGAGCAGGCGATCGTCGGCCTCGGCGGCCAGGTGTTCATGCGGAAGAACTCCCAGGACGCGGTACGCGAGTTCCGCCCGTATTTCGACAACGCGCCGGTCTACGGCCACGGGCCCTCGATGGAGGACTTCACCGAGCAGACCCCGCTGACCGTGGGCTCGCCCCAGGAGGTCATCGAACGGACGCTGTCCTTCCGCGACGCGGTCGGCGACTACCAGCGCCAGCTGTTCCTGATGGACCACGCCGGACTGCCCCTGAAGACTGTGCTTGAGCAGCTGGACATCCTCGGCGAGGAGGTCGTCCCCGTGCTGCGCAAGGAGTTCGCCGCGCTGCGCCCGGCCGGCGTCCCCGAGACCGCGCCGCTGCACCCCGCCCACGCCGCCACGAAGGAGAGCTGACCGTGTTCGCCACCGAACCCGTGAGGATCGTCGCCGTATCGGCGGGCCTCAGCAACCCGTCCTCGACCCGGCTGCTGGCCGACCGGCTGGCCGCCGCCACCCGGGACCGGCTCGACGCCACGCAGGACCGCCCGGTCGACGTGCGGGTCATCGAGCTCCGCGACCTGGCCGGGGACATCGCGAGCCACCTGGTGTCCGGCTTCCCGCCGCCCGCCCTGGAGGACGCGCTCGCGGCGGTGACGGGCGCGGACGGCCTGATCGCGGTCACCCCGGTGTTCACCGCCTCGTACAGCGGCCTGTTCAAGTCGTTCTTCGACCTGGTCGAGAACACCGCGCTGACCGGCAAGCCCGTGCTCGTCGCCGCCACCGGCGGCACGCCCCGGCACTCGCTGGTCCTGGAACACGCCATGCGCCCGCTCTTCGCCTACCTGCGCGCCGTCACCCTGCCGACCTCGGTCTACGCGGCGTCGGAGGACTGGGGCGCGTCCGGCGACGAGTACACCGAGGGCCTGCCCGCCCGCATCCGGCGCGCGGGCGGCGAGCTGGCCGACGCCGTCACCGGCGGCCGGGCGGTGTCCCGGGCGCCCAAGACGGCCGGGCTCGACGACGAGGTGGTCCCCTTCGAGCAGCAGCTCGCGGCCCTGCGCACGGCCTGACCGGCCCCACGGAGATCGCCGTTTCGCCCGTTTTGACTAGAGTCGTACGGGAACACGTGATCCGAGCACAACCGCGGAACCGAGCTGGAGGCAGAGATGGGCAGGATCGTGGTGGGCGTCGACGGCTCCGAGTCGTCGGTCAAGGCACTGCACTGGGCCGTACGCCAGGCGGAGCTGACCGGTGACACGGTGGAGGCCGTCAACAGCTGGGAGTACCCCGCTACCAGCTGGGCGTCGATGATGCCGGGCCTCCCGGAGGACTTCGACCCCCAGGCCATGGCCACGGTGTCCCTCACCGAGACCCTGGAGGAGGCTCTGGGCGCCCAGGGCGCCGCCGCCGTCAGCAAGGTCGTCGTGATCGGCAACCCGGCACAGGCCCTGCTGGACCGGGCCGAGGGCGCCGACCTCCTGGTCGTGGGCGCGCGCGGCTACAGCGGCTTCAAGGCGACCCTGCTCGGCTCGGTCAGCCTGCACGTCACCCAGCACGCCTCGTGCCCGGTGACCGTCGTCCGCAACTGATCCGGTACGCGGGGGAGGGCCCCGCACCACGCGTGGTGCGGGGCCCTCCCCCGTACTCACAGCTCCACGACGTCCGCCACCGCGCACGCCACGTTGTCCGGCGCTCCGGCCGCCTCCGCCAGCTCGATCAGCGCGCCCACGGCGGTGGACGGCCCGTCCGCCCCGGCCAGCACCCGTGCCAGATCCCCGCCGTCGACCACCGCCGAGAGCCCGTCCGAGCAGAGCAGATAGCGGTCGCCGGGCAGCGCCTCCCGGACGTCCACATCGGGCCCGGAGCCGTACGGGCCGTCCTTGGCCAGCACCTTGAGGAGCATGGCGCGCTGCGGGTGCGAGAACGCCTCCTCCTCCGTCAGCGAACCGTCGTCGATCATCGACTGGACCAGGCTGTGGTCGTGCGTGATCCGGAACAGCTCGCCCCCACGCAGCAGATACGCCCGCGAGTCCCCGATGTGCACCAGCCCCAGCTGGGAGCCCGTCCACACCATCGCCGTCAGCGTCGTGCCGGACTCGTCCGGCGCCGCGCTCCCCGCCACCGCGTCCCGTACCGCGAGCGCCGCCCGCTCCGCCGCGTCGTGCAGGGTGTTCAGCAGCTCGCCCGCCGGCACCGCGCCCGGCGCGACCGGCTTCAGGGCCTCGATCGCGGCCGTGCTGGCCCCCGCCCCGCCCGCACCGAACCCGTCGGCGACCGCGAGCAGCCGGGCACCGGCGTAGACCGCGTCCTGGTTGGTCTCGCGCACCGCCCCCGTGTCCGTGCGGGCCGCGTAGCGGATTCCGAGTGTGCCCACCGATGTCATGACGTCCTCCGTCGACAGCTGGTCGATGAGGAAGGCCGCGAGGTCACGGCGGGCCGCCGTCTCCGCCTCGACGCGCGCCCAGTACGCCCGGATCGCCGCGGCGGCCGCGCCGGAGTCCAGCGCGATCACCTCCCTGATCCGGGCGAGCGGCATCCCGATCCGGCGCAGCCAGGCCACCAGCCGGGCCGCCCGCACCTGCGCCGGGTCGTAATACCGGTAGCCGTTCACCGGATCGACCAGGGCCGGCGGAAGCAGGCCGAGCTCGTCGTAGCGGCGCAGCGCCTTCGCGGACAGCCGGGACAGCCGGGCGAACGCCCCGATCGTCACCAGCGCCGCGCCGGGGCCCCGCCCCTGCCCGTCCTCCGTCACCGCACGCCTCCTCATACCGGGCGGACTTCCCGCCCCGGCACACTCGATCCTTGGCCTTCCCCCATGGAGAAGGTCAAGGATCGTTGACGTGCGGGTGGGCGCGGGCGTCACTCCCGCGTATAGAAGTAGTAGTACGCGGCGAGCAGTCCGCCGGCTCCGAGGATCAGCCCGATCACCGACGCCGCCAGGATGCTCGCGCCGGACAGGCTGTAGAGGAAGCCGATCGAACCGCCGGTCAGCACCCCGTACGCGGCGGCCCGCAGCTCGCGCGGCAGCCTGTTCTGGATGCGGCCGAGCCCGAAGCAGAGCACCGCGAGCACGGCGCCCGAGACCAGCCCGAGGGCCAGCCGGGTGCCCGTGAGGACCCCGCCGCCGCGGACGATGGCGGTCGCGTAGCAGCCCATGATCACGCCCAGCGTGACCGGGATCGCCCAGCTGAGGACCGGGCGGTGCCGGGCGGGCGTCGCGTGCCTCCCGCGTGCCGGCACCGAAGCTTGTGCGGCCATGGCAGAGAGCTCCTTCCGTCACCCCCGCTTTCCCTCCAGAGCACACCTGGTCGGGCCGCCCGGCAACTCGGATGGCCCACGGCCCGGGGCGCCCCGGCCCCATCCGGGATTCCCTGGAGGGGTGCGGACGTATTTCTCGGTGGCCCTGTCGGCGGTACTGCTGGTGCTGCTGGCCGTCCTGGTGCCACTGAGCGCGCTGTCCGCCTGGGTCGACCTGGAGATCGACGACACGGACCGTTACGTCTCCGCCGTCGCCCCGCTCGCCGACGACCCGGATGTGCAGTCCACCGTCGCCGATCTGATCACCGACAACGCGATGAAGCAGATCGACGTCGGACCGCTCCAGAGCACCGTGCGCGAGTTCCTGCACCAGGCCGTGGAGTCCTTCACCACCACGGAAGCCTTCCAGGACGCCTGGACCGCCGCCAACCGCAGCGCACACGAGACGGTCACCGCCGCGCTGGACGGGCAGAGCGGCGAGAGCGTCACCATCGACCTGGCGCCCGTCACGGAGCAGGTGAAGCAGAACCTGGTGGACAACGGGGTGCCGTTCGCCGACCAGATCCCCGTCCAGCACACCGATATCCAGCTGGTCTCCGCCGACCGCGCCGACCAGCTGCGGCAGAGCTTCCGATGGCTGCGGACCGCGAGCGTGTGGCCGGCCGTCGCGACGATCGTCTTCGCGCTGCTCGCCGTCGCGCTCGCCTGGCTGCGCGGCGGACCCGGCCGCCGGGCCCGCGCCCTGGCCACGCTGTCCGGCACAGCCGTGGCCGGCGCGGGCTTCGCGCTCGGCGCGCTGGTGCTGCGCGGGCTGCTGGCGCTGGCCCGTGACCGGGTGCTCGACGAGGTCCCGGACAGCGACACGGGCGCCGCCGCCGCCGTCTTCGACGCGCTGACCTCCTCGCTGCGCACCACGGTGTGGATCGTCTTCGGCCTGGGCCTGGCCGTCGCGGTGTGCGCGGTGGCGGCCCGGATCTGGGCCCAGCGGGTGCTGCCGGCCCCGCCGGCCCCGGCGGAATGAGGCGGCCGCTCCCGCCGGAGCGGCACGACTGGGAGGTGTACGGATGCGAGCCATCGCCGTCAGCGCGCTGCGGGCCGACCCGGTGCTGGTCGAGCTGCCCAAGCCGGAGCCCCGGCCCGGCGAGGTCCGGGTGCGGGTCGAATACGCCTCGCTCAACCCGCTGGACTGGCAGGTCACGGACGGCTCCGCCGGTGAACTCGCGCCGGTGCCCGGGGCCTTCCCGTTCGTCGTCGGCCTGGACTACGCGGGCCGCGTCGACATGATCGGCGGCGGCGGGAACCGCTTCCGGGTGGGCGACCCGGTGTTCGGGCGGGCGGACGTGGCCGAGGCGTGCGGCGCGTACGGGGAGTACCTGTGCGTGGAGCAGGACTCCGCCATCACCCTCGTCCCACGCGGCCTGACCCCCCGGGCCGCCGCCGCGCTGCCGTCCGCCGGGATGGCCGCCGCCCAGATCCTGGAGGCGGTCGCGCTGCGCGGCCACGAGACCCTGCTGGTCGTCGGGGCGGCGGGCGGGGTCGGCTGCTGTCTGACCCAGCTCGCCCGGGCGCGCGATGTCCGGGTGATCGCGGCGGTGCGCGGTGACGAGCGGTCCAGGATGGGGTCGTTGGGCGCCGCCGCCTCGGTGGACCTGACGGAAGGACCGCCCGCCGAAGCGCTGCGGAGGGCCTGCCCGGACGGCATCGACGCGCTGGCCGACCTGGCGTCGGCGGCCCCGGACGCGTTCGCGGCGTACGCGGCGGCGGTCCGGCCGGGCGGCATCGCGCTCTCCTCCCGGGGCGCCGCCGCCGGGGCCCGGCTGCCCGAGGGCGTCAGGGGCGTCGACTTCCGTCTCGACCCGAGCCCGGTCCTGCTGGACGTGCTGGCGGCGGGCGCGGCGGACGGCATCCTGCGGGTGCCCGTCGACGCGGAACTGCCTTTGGAGGAGGCGCCGTCGGCCCTGGCGCGCAACCGGGCGGGCGGGGCGCGCGGCAAGACGGTGATCGCGCTGCGCGGCTGAGGAGCGGGGCGCGGCTACTCCGTCGGGCCGGGGCCCATTCCGCGCAGCCGGTCCATCTCGCGGCGGTCCCGCTTCGTGGGCCGTCCCGCGCCCCGGTCGCGTACCGGGACCTCGATCGCGGCCTCGCGCGGCGGCGGGGGCGGGCTGTTGTCGATGAAGCACTCGGCGGCCACGGGCGGGCCCACCCGCTTCTTCACGAGCTTCGACACGACGACGACCCGGTCCCGGCCCGCGTGCCGGAGCCGTACCTCGTCACCGACGCGCACCGGCTGCGCGGGCTTGGCGCGTTCGCCCGCAACCTTCACATGACCCGCACGGCAGGCGGCAGCGGCCTGCGCCCGGGTCTTCGTGAGCCGGACCGACCAGATCCAGACATCGACCCGGACGCTGCCCTCCGACTGCGGAGCCTCACCCGAAACCATGCGTCCGACTCTAAGCGGTGGGCCCGGACGGTACGCTCCCGCGTCAACTCGACGCCTACGCGGTGCAGGTGAAGTGGGGGCACGGTGAACGCCCGTACAGGGCCTCAGGACTCGGTCCGGGCTCGGTTCGCTCTCGGTTGTCCCACATGCGGGCCGTGCCGTCGAACGGCCTTATCCGGCCGCTAACCTTACGTATCCGCCCTGGCCAGGGATCAATTCCCGCAGTACGGACATTCATCGCACCCAACTCACGCGAAAGGCTCGCCCATGGGCATTCGGAGCTTGCTGCGCAAGGTGTTCGGCCGTGACCGCACGGAGCAGGACGACCCGACGACGGCCACGGTCCCGCCCCAGGGCGCGCACTCGAGTGCCACGGAACCGGAGCCGGACGAGGCACCCGTCAGGATCTCGGTCCCCGCCCCCGCGTCGTCGGACGAGGACACGGAGGCGCCCTCGTCGGGCGCCAAGGCTGCGAACGAGGACGCCAAGGCGTCGGACCTGGTGGCCGCGGCCTTCGACAACCCGGCCACGCCCACGGTCCCGGCCCAGGGCAAGAGCCCGGACGCGGTGGCACCGGAGGCGCCCGAGGCGGAGACCCCGGCGGCGGCCGCCGAGGCGGAGGCCCCCGAGCCGGTCGCGGAGACGGCCGTGCCCGTCGCGGAGCCGGTGGCACCGGAGGCGGTGGCCGAGGCCCCCGCGCCCGTCGCGGAGCCGGAGCCGGTCGCGGAGACCGCCGCCCCCGTAGCGGAGCCGGAAGCCCCGGGCGCCGAGGCACCGGAGCCGGCCGCCGCGCCCATCGCGGCCCCCGAGCCGGTCGTGGCCACGGAGACCCCCGAGCCCGAGCCGGTCATCGCGAGCGAGACCCCGCAGCCGGAGCCGGTGGCCGAGCCGGCCCCCGTCGCGGCCCCCGAGCCGGAGGCCGCCGCCCCCGCGCCGATCGTCATCGACATGGACCCCGAGCCCGAGGCGGCCCCCGCCGCCCCCGCCGCCCCCGGCAAGCCCGCGCTCAGCCTCGCCAAGGTCAAGGCGCGGGCGCCCGAGCTGGCGGGGGCGTACAAGGCGGCGCAGGCCGGACTGAAGGCGCACGGGCTGACCGGGCTGCGCGCCACCGTCTACCTGGTCCTGGACCGCTCCGGCTCCATGCGCCCGTTCTACAAGGACGGCAGCGCCCAGCACCTGGGCGACCGCACGCTCGCGCTCGCCGCGCACCTCGACGAGAGCGCCACCGTGCGCGTCGTGTTCTTCTCGACCGACATCGACGGCACCGGCACGGTGGAGCTGGACGGACACGAGGGCCGGATCGACGCCCTCAACGCGGGCCTCGGCCGACTCGGCCGGACGAACTACCACCGCGCGGTCGAGGAGGTCGTCGCGCACTACGAGGCGTCCGGATCGACCGGCCCGGCGCTGGTGGTCTTCCAGACGGACGGGCCCCCGGACGTCCGGCAGTCCGCCCGCCAGGCGATCGACGCGGCGGCCCGGCTGCCGCTGTTCTTCCAGTTCGTCGCGTTCGGCGAGACGGACGCCAAGGGCTTCGACTTCCTGCGGAAGCTGGACGCCCCGAACACCGGCTTCCTCCACGCGGGCCCCGCCCCCCGCGAGATCCCGGACGCCACGTTCTACCGCGAGCTGCTGGCCGCGCTCCCCGCCTGGGTGGCCACGCGTTCCTGAGACGCCGGCAGGCGTACGGTCACGGCGAGCCCGCCCCCGGGGCCCGGCACCGCCGTGACCGTACCGTCGTGGGCGAGCGCGATGGACCGCACGATCGACAGGCCGAGCCCCGATCCCCGCCCCATCCGGTCCTTGCCCTCGCCCCGCCGGAACGGCTCGAACAGCCCGGGGATGTCCGCCGCTTCCACCACGGGACCCGTGTTGCGGACCTCCAGCAGGACCCCGCCGCCGGCCGGGACCACCGACACGTCGACGCTTCCGCCGGGCACGTTGTACGTCACCGCGTTGGCCAGCAGGTTCGCCACCAACTGGGCCAGCAGCAGCCGGTTCCCGCGCACCGGGCACGGCCGGGTGTCGAGCCGGACGCCCGGATGCCGGACCGCCTCCTCCGCCACCACCCGGGCCAGGTCCACAGGTTCCCGCTCGCTCCTGTCGAGCCCCCGCTCGCTGCGGGCCAGGACGAGCAGCCCGTCGATGAGCCGTTCGCTGCGCCGGTTGTTGTCCAGCAGCGTCTGCCGGGTACGGACCAGGTCCTCCGGCGTCGGATCGTCCAGACCGACCTGGATCGCCGCGCGCTGGGTGGCCAGCGGGGTGCGCAGCTCGTGCGAGGCGTTGGCGATGAACCGCCGCTGGCCGTCGAAGGCCCGCTCCAGCCGGGCCAGCAGTGCGTCGAGCGTGTCACCCAACTCCTTCAGCTCGTCGTCGGGCCCGCTGGACGCGATCCGCTCGTGGAGCGTGTGCGCGGAGAGCTTGCGCGCCTTGGCCGTCATCGCGTGGACGGGCCGCAGGACCCGCCCCGCCGTCCACCAGCCGACGCCCACCGCGCAGGCCGTCATCACCAGCAGCGCGGCGGCGGACCAGATGAGCAGCTGATGGCCGGCCGCGTCGCTGACGTGGTCGGTGAGGTCGTAGACGGTCGGTGGGCCGAGCCGCCGGTGGCTGACGAGCGGACCGTTGACCGCGTAGCCCGGCTGGACCACGACGGCGGTGTCCGCGATGGCCCGCGCCTGCGAGTCCGTACCGGCGCGGGAGGCCAGATTGACCGTGGCCAGCAGGGCCGTGCCGAGGACCAGGAAGACCCCGCCGTAGACGAGGGCGATGCGGGTCCTGATCGTGGAGTGCGGCAGCCGGGCCGGACGCTTCACAGGGCGTACCCCACGCCCTGGACGGTACGGATCACGGCCGGCTCGCCGAGCTTGCCGCGCAGCTTGCTCATGCAGACCCGGACCGCGCCCGTGAAGGGGTCGGCGTTGGCGTCCCAGGCCCTTTCGAGCAGCTCCTCCGCGCTGACCGTCCCGCCGTCCGCCTCAAGCAGCAGCTGGAGCACGGCGAACTCCTTCGGCGACAGGTCCAGATCCCGCCCGTCCCGGGTCGCCGACCGCCGTACGGTGTCGAGCCGGATGCCGTACCGCTCCAGCTGCGGCGGTACGGGGCGGGCGCTGCGCCGCCGCAGGGCGCGTACGCGGGAGACCAGTTCGGGGAACTCGAACGGCTTGCCCAAGTAGTCGTCGGCGCCCAGGTCGAGCCCGGCGACCCGGTCCTCCATGGAGCCGGCGGCCGTCAGCATCAGGATCCTGGTCCGGGAGCCGGAGGCGACGAGCCCGCGCGCCACGTCGTCGCCGTGCACCCGGGGCAGATCGCGGTCCAGGACGACCACGTCGTAGTCGTGCAGCCCCAGGTACGCCTGGGCGGCATCACCGCTGTACACCGTGTCGACGGCGAAGCCGGCCCGCCGCAGCCCGGTGGCGACCAGCTCCGCGAGGATTTCCTCGTCCTCGGCGACCAGTACCCGCATCGTGATGTCCCTCGCCTCGTGCATGCGTGTCCACTCCCTCCCAGGATGCGTCCTTGATACGGGAAGGGAGGTTTCGCAAAGCTCTCCGGCCGGGGGAGGTTCAGCGGCCCAGCGCCTCCGCGTCCCCCATCACGATGACGGGCTCCATGGCCGGATCGAGGGCGCCCAGGAGTTCCTTCATCCGGTCCTCGGTGACCGAGACACAGCCCTGGGTCGGCCCCCCGTGGTCCACGTGCACCCAGATCCCGCCGCCGCGCTCCTCGCCGAGGGGGCGGGCGTGGTCGAGCGGGGAGGTGCCGGGAACGCGGTTGTAGTCGATGGCGACGACGTAGTCGAAGGAGCCCTCCAGCGGCTCCCCGTGGAACCCCTCGCCCGTCACGCGGAAGTCCGGGCTCAGGTCGTACGGGAGGGCCGTGTCCGGGGGCGCGAGGCGGCCGCCCGCCGCGGTCAGCGTGAAGACCCCGACGGGTGAGCGCAGATCGCCCTCCCAGTGCTCGCCGGTCCAGCCGTTGAGGGCGTTGTGGGCGGGCCAGGGGCCCAGCGTGGCCCGCCAGCCCGGCCCGGCGGGCCCGTCCCGGGTGTAGAGGACGGCGGTCGACCGGTTGGAGTCCACCGAGTCCCCGGTCACCACGAACGCCTGCCGGGCCGTGGCCGGGACCGCCGCCCGGGTCTTCGGCCCGAGGCCGGGCAGCTCCGCGGGCTGCGGCGAGGCGGCCGGCGGCGACGGCATGAGCAGCGCCCCTCGCGGCAGGGGCCCGGCGACGGACGCGGCGGCCCCGGGCGGCCCCGGTACGCCGTTGATCCGCGCCTGCTCCGTGCCTCCACCGCTCATCTCCGTACCGGCGAAGCCACCCGCTCCGCAGCCGGCGAGCAGCACGAGCAGGACCAGGGAGCAGACGACGTGCGGCAGGCGCAGGGGAGCACGCGAAGGGGGCACGGGCACGGAGGGCTCCTCAGCAGTGAATGCGCCGGTGTCGGCCCACCCAGTCATTGCCGCCCGCGTGGCCGCCCAATCCGGGGCGGAGCCCATCCGGCCGTAGCCGTTCAGGTGATTCGTGTGCTTAATCGGAACCGCTCGGAGGTGAACCGGCGCCCGTCACGCGAACAGCCCCCGGCCAGTGGCGGCCGAGGGCTGTTTCACGTGAAACGGGCGGAACTACTTCTGCGCGTCCTTCGCCGGCGCGGCCGGCTTGCGGAGCTGGATGTTGAGCTCCCGGAGGCGGGTCTCCTCCAGGACGGTGGGCGCGCCCATCATCAGGTCTTGCGCGTTGCCGTTGAGCGGGAAGGCGATCGTCTCGCGGATGTTCGGCTCGTCGGCGAGCAGCATCACGATGCGGTCGACGCCCGGGGCGATGCCACCGTGCGGCGGGGCGCCGAGGCGGAACGCCTTGAGCATGCCCGCGAACTCGCGCTCCACGGTCTCGCGGTCGTAGCCGGCGATCTCGAACGCCTTGATCATCAGCTCGGGCTCGTGGTTACGGATGGCGCCGGAGGACAGCTCGATGCCGTTGCAGACGATGTCGTACTGCCAGGCGAGGATGTCCAGCGGGTCCTTCTCCTCCAGGTCCTTCAGGCCGCCCTGGGGCATCGAGAAGGGGTTGTGGGAGAAGTCGATCCGGCCGGTCTCCTCGTCCTTCTCGTACATCGGGAAGTCGACGACCCAGCAGAACCGGAAGACGCCCTCCTCGAAGTGGCCGGCCCGCTTGGCGGCCTCGACACGGACGGCCGACATGATCTTGGAGACCTCGTCGAACTCGCCGGCGCCGAAGAAGACGGCGTGGCCCGGGACGAGCGAGAGGCGCTCGGTGAGCGTCTTGATGTCGCTCTCGGTGAGGAACTTGGCGATCGGTCCCGCCAGCGTGCCGTCCTCGCCGACGCGGACCCAGGCGAGGCCCTTGGCGCCCTGCTGCACGGCGTAGTCGCCGAGGCCGTCGAAGAACTTACGGGACTGGCCCGCCGTGTCCGGCACCGGAAGGGCGCGGACGTGCTTGCCGGCGAACGCCTTGAACTCCGAGTCCGCGAAGACGTCGGAGATGTCGACCAGCTCCAGCTTGGCGCGCAGGTCCGGCTTGTCGTTGCCGTACTTCAGCATCGACTCGCGGAACGGGATGCGCGGGAACGGCGAGGTGACGTGGCGGCCGTTGCCGAACTCCTCGAAGAGCTCGGTCATGAGCTTCTCGATCGGCCGGAAGACGTCCTCCTGCTCCACGAAGGACATCTCGACGTCGAGCTGGTAGAACTCGCCGGGCGAGCGGTCGGCGCGGGCGTCCTCGTCGCGGAAGCAGGGCGCGATCTGGAAGTAGCGGTCGAAGCCGGAGATCATCAGCAGCTGCTTGAACTGCTGCGGGGCCTGCGGCAGCGCGTAGAACTTGCCGGGATTCAGCCGGGACGGGACGACGAAGTCACGGGCGCCCTCGGGGGAGGTCGCGGTGAGGATCGGCGTCGCCATCTCGTTGAAGCCGAGGGCGACCATCTTGGAGCGGATCGAGGCGATCACGGCGGAGCGCAGCATGATGTTGCGGTGCATGCGCTCGCGGCGCAGGTCCAGGAAGCGGTACTCCAGGCGCCGCTCCTCGTTCACGCCGTCCTCGGCGTTGATCGTGAAGGGCAGCGGGCCGGCCTCGCCCAGCACCTCGACCTCGGAGACCTCGATCTCGATCTCGCCGGTCGGCAGGTCCGGGTTGACGTTGTCGGCGCCGCGCGCGGAGACCTTGCCGTCGATCCGGACGACGGTCTCCTTGGTGAGCTTCGCCAGGGCCTCGTTGCCCGGGGTGCCGGGGCGGGCGACGAGCTGCACGAGACCGTAGTGGTCGCGCAGATCGATGAAGAGGATGCCGCCCAGGTCTCGGCGATTGTGCAGCCAGCCGCTCAGCCGGACGTCGGTGCCGACGTCAGAGGCGCGGAGCTCGCCGCAGGTGTGGGACCTGTACCGATGCATCGTCGTTCATCCAGTCTTCGCGGTTGGGGGAAATTCAGCCCTCCCAGGCTACCGCCCGCGACCGGAGCGTTTCATTGTCATTGTCCGCGCCAAGATCGTCCGTGCGCCGGCACCCGTGCCCTCGCCGCGCATGCCGGTTTAAAGTGGGGCAATGCGCACCGAGGATGTGCTGGCCGCGACCGCGACCGGGCTGTGGCGCTGGGACAACGGAGCCGGGACGGTCACGCTCGACGCGGAGGCCGCCCGCCTGCTTGAGCTGCCCGCCGAGCCCGGCGTCTTCCGCGAATCGGAGGTCCGCTCCCGCTTCCACCCCGTCGACTGGAACGAGATCGCCGGGGTGATCGGCCTTGCCGTGGCCGAGGGCACCCTCGCCGAGGCCCGGCTGCGCATCGTGGACGGCAGCGGCCGGGTCCTGCGCATCGTGCGCAGCCGCTCCAAGCCGGTCCCGGCCGGCGAGGACCGCGAGGACTACGTGCTCATCGGCACGCTCCAGGAGGTCGCCGAGCCCCCGCCGGGCGCCGCGGGCACGCACACCGCCATCACCGGCGACTGGCGGCGCTCCCGCGAGGCGTTCCTGCTGGACGCGGGGCGGGCCCTGGCGGAGGCCGGGTCCACCACGGAGGTGCTGCGGGTCGCCTACTCGCTCTCCATGCCCGGGTTCTCGCCGGACGGCCTGGCGGTCTTCGGCGTCGAGGGCGAGCGGCTGACGGTCGTCGGGCAGCACGGGCACTCCCTCAGCGACGAGGGCCCCTTCACCGACATGCCGCTGGACACGGACTACCCGGCCACCGAGGTCGTCCGGACGGGCCGCGCGATCTATCTGCCGACGCCGGAGGAGTACCGGGCCCGCTACCCCGCCATCTGGCCGCTGGCCCGGCGGTTCGGGCGCCGCTCCTGGGCCTTCCTGCCGCTGATCGTGTCCGGGCGCACGATGGGGACCTGGATGGCCGGCTTCCGGCACCCGGTGGCGTTCTCGCCGGACGAGCGGTCGGTGCTGACGACCGTGGCCCGGATGCTCGCCCAGGCGCTGGCCCGGGCGGGCGCGGCGGACACCGAGCGGGAGCTGTCGCTGGGCCTTCAGCGCACGATGATGCCCTCGCTCGGCCCGGGCATCCCGGGGATGACCGTGGCGGCGCGCTATGTGCCGACCGGCGGCGGCCTCCAGGTCGGCGGCGACTGGTACGACCTGATCCCGCTGCCCAGCGGCCGCATCGCCCTCGTGATCGGCGACGTCCAGGGCCATGACGTGCGGGCGGCGGGCCTCATGGGCCAGCTCCGGATCGCGCTGCGCGCGTACGCCTCCGAGGGGCACCGCCCCGACGCCGTGCTGGCGCGCGCCTCGCGCTTCCTCTCCGGCCTCACCGACCCGGACGAGGACGACGACTCCACGGCCGCCCGCTTCGCGACGTGCCTGTACGCGGAGGCGGACCCGGAGACCGGTGTGCTGGACATCGCACGGGCCGGCCACCCGGACCCGGTGGTGATGACCGCCGACGGCACCGCCGTCATCCGGCGGACCGAGGGCGGGCTGCCGCTGGGCGTCGAGGCGGACGCGGACTATCCGACGACCCGGGTCGTGCTGGAGGCCGGGGAGACGATCATGCTCTGCACCGACGGGCTGATCGAGACGGGCGGCCACGACCTGGCCACCGGCTGGGTCCGGCTCCGGCCGATCCTGGAGCGGCACACCGGCGACCTGGAGAAGCTGGCGGACGCGCTGGTGCAGGCGGTGCACGGGCCGGGCTCGCACTACACGACCGGGCCGCTCGCGGACCGGCGCGAGGACGACGTGGCGGTGCTGCTGCTGCGGCGCGAGGGCTCCCTCACCTCCCCGCCCGCGCCCCGGCGGACCGCGCTCTCCATCGCCCAGGCCGAACCGGAGCGGATCTCCACGGCCCGGCAGCTGCTGCGGGAGCTGCTGCACGACTGGACGGACGCGGACCAGGTCGACGCGGCGGTGCTGCTGCTCTCCGAGGTCGCCACGAACGTCCTGGTGCACACGGACGGGGACGCGCTGATGGTCGCCCAGGCCACCGGGACGCCGGGGGAGCGCTGTCTGCGGGTGGACGTGTCCGACGGCAGCGACGAGCTGCCGCACAAACGGCGGCCCGGCGAGATGGCCTCCAGCGGCCGGGGCCTGGTGCTGATGGAGATGCTCGCGCACAAGTGGGGGGTCGACCCGCAGGGCGCGGGCAAGTCGATCTGGTTCGAGCTGAACGAGGCCGAACACCCGGAACCGGCCTTCCCGGACCTGGATCTGGACTAGGGCCTGTCCGGCGGATCTTCGCGGGCCCGCGACGCCTGACAGGCTCTAGGAGCCCTCCTCCGGCGCGACGCGCCCGCCCTTGCGGAGTTCGCCGATGATGCCGAAGGCCGCCGCGCAGAGCGGCACCGCGAGCAGCATCCCGAGGATGCCCGCGACGCTCGCGCCCGCCGTGAGGGCGATGAGGATCATCGCGGGGTGCATCTGGACCGTACGGCTCTGGATCATCGGCTGAAGGATGTGGCCCTCCAGCACCTGGACGGCGAGGACCACGCCGAGCGCCCAGAGCGCGATCGCGAACCCCCGGTCCGCGAGGGCCACCAGCACGGCGACGGCCCCGGAGATGAACGCCCCGAGGTACGGGATGTAGGCGCCGACGAGCACCAGCGCGCCGAGCCCCACCGCGCCCGGCACCCGCAGGATCAGCAGCCCGACCGTGATGCAGACGGCGTCGATGAGGGCGATGAGCGTCGTCCCGCGCATGAAGCCCTCGACGGCCTCGAAGGCCCGCCGGCCCATCGCCTCGACCATGTCGCCGGTGCCCCGCGGGGCGATGCTGTGGGCGAGGTCGGCGGCGCGGTCCGCGTCGCGCAGGAAGAAGAAGGTCAGCAGCAGGGCCAGGACGCTGGTCGCGACGAGGGAGCCGAGGACGCTGATGCCGGTGAGGAGCCCGCCCGCGGCGGTCGCGCCGAACTTCTCGACCAGCTTGCGGCCGCTGGCCTCCAGGTCGTTCACGTCGATGTCGTCCGCGACCTGGAAGTGGTCGACCACCCACTGCCCGGCGTCCTTCAGCGACTGGACGATCTGGTCTCCGGTCTCGACCAGCGCGGCGACGACGATATAGCCGGCGCCGCCGACCACGGCGAGCAGCACCGCGCAGGTGACCGCGGCGGCCAGCGAACGGTTCACCCCGTGGGTGGTCATCCGGCGGTGGACGGGGCCGAGCAGCGCCGTACCGAGCAGGGCGAGCAGCACGGGGGTGACGGCGGTCTTGAGGATGACGCACAGCCAGACGGCGACGGCGGCGACACCGGTGACCAGCAGGACGACACCGCACCAGGCGGCGGTCCGGCGGGCGCCGTCGGGCAGGAGTGGCTTCGGGGTCTGCACCCTGCCAGCCGATCACGGCCCGGCAGCGGTGTCCCGCCCGCGCCGCCGTACGAGTGACGGAGCGTCACACACCGGCGGCGGGGGCGGAGGGCGGGTCACATGCCGTGGACGGCGGGCACGGTGCCGAGGCGGCCGGCCTGGAAGTCCTCGAAAGCCTGCTTCAGTTCGGCCTGGCTGTTCATCACGAACGGCCCGTAGTGCGCCATCGGCTCGCGGATGGGACGGCCGCCGAGCAGGACGACCTCCAGGTCCGGGGTGTGCCCGTCCTGCTTCTCGTCGGCGCGCACGGTCAGCGAGGAGCCGGCGCCGAAGACGGCGGTCTGGCCCATGTGGACCGGGCGGCGCTCCGCACCGACGGTGCCGCGCCCGGCGAGCACGTACGCGAGGCCGTTGAAGTCCTCGCGCCAGGGCAGCGTCACCTCGGCCCCGGGGCGCACGGTGGCGTGGATCATCGTGATCGGGGTGTGGGTGATGCCGGGACCCTCGTGGCCGTCCAGCTCGCCGGCGATCACGCGGAGCAGCGCGCCGCCGTCCGGGGATGCGAGCAGTTGGACCTGGCCGCCTCGGATGTCCTGGTAGCGCGGGGCCATCATCTTGTCGGCCTTCGGCAGGTTCACCCAGAGCTGGAGGCCGTGGAAGAGGCCGCCGGACATGACCAGGGACTCCGGCGGCGCCTCGATGTGGAGGAGCCCGGACCCGGCGGTCATCCACTGGGTGTCACCGTTGCCGATGGTGCCGCCGCCACCGTTGGAGTCCTGGTGGATGAAGCTGCCGTCGATCAGATAGGTCACGGTCTCGAAGCCGCGGTGCGGGTGCCAGGGCGTGCCCTTCGGCTCGCCCGCCGCGTACTCCACCTCACCCATCTGGTCCATCATGATGAACGGGTCGAGGTACTTGTAGTTGATCCCCGCGAAGGCGCGGCGGACCGGGAAGCCCTCGCCCTCGAAGCCGCTCGGCGCCGTGGTCACGGCGAGCACGGGACGGGCCGCGGCGTCGCCGGAAGCGGCCACCTTGGGCAGGGTCAGCGGATTCTCGACGGTCACTGCGGGCATGGGAGCCACCTCCGGGGGACGGTACTGCCATCAATTTAGTTGAATGGTGAACATCCTGCAAGGCGCTCTCCATTCCCGCACGGCCCCGGACAGCGGAGAGGGGCCCGTACCGACGGCGGTACGGGCCCCTTCCAGAAGCGTGGGGGCAGCGGGCGGCGGATCAGCCGTACATGCGGCGCATCGCGAAGTCGACCATCTGCTCGACGGCCTTGGCGTCGAAGACCATCCGGTGCTCGCCCTCCATGTCCAGGACGAAGCCGTAGCCGGTGGGCAGCAGGTCGATCACCTCGGCGCCGGTGATCACGAAGTACTTCGAGTCCTTGCCCGCGTACCGCCGCAGCTCCTTGAGCGTGGTGAACATCGGGATCACCGGCTGCTGGGTGTTGTGCAGCGCGAGGAAGCCCGGATTGTCGCCGCGCGGGCAGTAGACCTTCGAGGTCGCGAAGACCTGCTGGAAGTCCTCGGCGGCCAGCGAGCCGGTCGTGAAGGCCCGTACCGCGTCACCCAACGACGGCGGCGAGGGTTCGGGGTACAGCGGCTGCTCGCCGTAGCCGCCCCCCATCGGCTGCTGCGCGCCCTGGTTCTGGTCGTAGCCGTACATGGGACAAAGAGTAATCGGCCACATCCGGGGCTCAGGGGGTTGCGTCTTATTACTGACGGGTAGCATCATCGTAGAGGTCACCTGATAGGTCCGGGCCACCCCTCCACGGGGCGCTGCGCGCCACTGCTATTGATTACGGAGCCTTCCCATGGGGCACTACAAGTCGAATCTCCGCGACATCGAGTTCAACCTCTTCGAGGTCCTCGGGCGCGACAAGCTGTACGGCACCGGACCGTTCACGGAGATGGACGTCGACACCGCGAAGAGCATCCTTGAGGAGGTCGCCCGCCTCGCCGAGAACGAGCTCGCCGACTCCTACGCGGACGCCGACCGCAACCCGCCGGTCTTCGACCCGGAGACCAACACCGCGCCGGTCCCCGACACGTTCAAGAAGTCGTACCAGGCGTTCATGGACTCCGAGTACTGGCGCCTGGGCCTGCCGGAGGAGATCGGCGGCACCACCTCGCCCCGCTCCCTGATCTGGGGTTACGCGGAGCTGCTGCTCGGCTCCAACCCGGCCGTCTGGATGTACTCCTCCGGCCCGGCGTTCGCCGGCATCCTCTTCGACGAGGGCAACGAGGCGCAGAAGAAGGTCGCCGAGATCGCCGTCGAGAAGCAGTGGGGCTCGACGATGGTGCTGACCGAGCCGGACGCCGGCTCCGACGTCGGCGCCGGCCGCACCAAGGCCGTCGAGCAGGAGGACGGCTCCTGGCACATCGAGGGCGTGAAGCGCTTCATCACCTCGGGCGAGCACGACATGTCGGAGAACATCCTCCACTACGTGCTGGCGCGCCCCGAGGGCGCGGGCCCGGGCACCAAGGGCCTCTCCCTCTTCCTGGTCCCGAAGTACCACTTCGACTGGACCACCGGCGAGCTGGGCGAGCGCAACGGCGTGTACGCGACGAACGTCGAGCACAAGATGGGCCTCAAGGCGTCCAACACCTGCGAGATGACGTTCGGCGACCGCCACCCCGCCAAGGGCTGGCTCATCGGCGACAAGCACGACGGCATCCGCCAGATGTTCCGCATCATCGAGTTCGCCCGCATGATGGTCGGCACGAAGGCCATCGCCACGCTCTCCACGGGCTACCTGAACGCGCTGGAGTACGCCAAGGAGCGCGTCCAGGGCACCGACCTGTCGCAGTTCATGGACAAGGCCGCGCCGAAGGTCACCATCACGCACCACCCCGACGTGCGCCGCTCGCTGATGACGCAGAAGGCGTACGCGGAGGGCATGCGCGCCCTCGTCCTCTACACCGCCTCCGTCCAGGACGCGATCCAGGAGAAGGAGGCCGCGGGCGAGGACGCCAAGGCGCTGCACGGCCTCAACGACCTGCTCCTCCCGATCGTCAAGGGCTACGGCTCCGAGAAGTCGTACGAGCAGCTGGCGCAGTCGCTCCAGACATTCGGCGGCTCCGGGTACCTCCAGGAGTACCCGGTCGAGCAGTACATCCGCGACGCCAAGATCGACACCCTGTACGAGGGCACCACGGCCATCCAGGGCCAGGACTTCTTCTTCCGGAAGATCGTCCGCGACCAGGGCGCCTCGCTCAACGCGCTCTCCGAGGAGATCAAGAAGTTCCTCGCGGGCGCCCAGGACCACGAGGAGCTGTCCGGCGCGCTGGACAGCCTCGCGAAGGCCGCGGTGGACCTGGAGGCGATCGTCGGCACGATGATCACCGACCTCACCGCGACCGGCGAGGACGTCAAGAACATCTACAAGGTGGGGCTCAACACCACCCGGCTGCTGCTGGCCTCCGGCGATGTCGTCGTCGGCTACCTGCTGCTCAAGGGCGCGGCCGTGGCCGCCGAGAAGCTGCCGACGGCCTCCGCGAAGGACGTCCCCTTCTACCAGGGCAAGATCGCCGCCGCGAAGTTCTTCGCCGCGAACGTCCTGCCGGGCGTCGGCGCCGAGCGCGCGCTCGCCGAGTCCATCGACAACTCCCTGATGGAGCTGGACGAGGCGGCCTTCTAGAAGCCGCACAGCACGTCTGCCGGCCGCCGCCCCCGGGATTTCCTCCGGGGGCGGCGGCCGCATGATGGGCGCGGTGGGCCGGGGGGCGGCAGGGAATCCTTTCGGCCACGTCTGGCTACAGTGAAGAACATGAGCTCCTCCCTCCGCTTCGACCGCGGTCACACCGACGATCTGATGGCCTTCCTGATGGCCTCGCCCTCCCCGTACCACGCCGTGGCCACCGCCGCCGCCCGGCTGGAGAAGGCCGGTTTCCGGCAGGTGGAGGAGACCTCGGCCTGGGACGGGACCACCGGCGGCAAGTACGTCCTGCGCGGTGGCGCGATCGTCGCCTGGTACGTGCCGGAGGGCGCCGGGGCGCACACCCCGTTCCGGATCGCCGGGGCGCACACCGACTCACCGAACCTGCGGGTCAAGCCGCTGCCGGACACCGGTGCGTACGGTTGGCGCCAGATCGCCGTGGAGGTCTACGGCGGCACCCTGCTCAACACCTGGCTGGACCGCGACCTCGGTCTCGCCGGCCGGATCTCGCTGCGCGACGGCACGGACCGGCTGGTGTCCATCGACCGGCCGCTGCTGCGCGTACCGCAGCTCGCCGTGCACCTGGACCGGTCGGCCAACACCGACGGGCTCAAGCTGGACCGGCAGAAGCACATGCAGCCGATCTGGGGGCTCGGGGACGTCGAGGAGGGCGACCTCATCCGGTTCGTCGCCGAGGAGGCGGGCGTCGACGCCGAGGACATCACCGGCTGGGACCTGATGCCGCACCCCGTCGAGCCGCCCGCCTACCTGGGCCGCGACCGCGAGCTGCTGGCCGGGCCGCGCATGGACAACCTGCTCTCGGTGCACGCGGCGACCGCCGCCCTCGCCGCCGTCGCCGGACAGCCCGACTCCGAGCTGCCGTACATCCCGGTGATGGCCGCCTTCGACCACGAGGAGAACGGCTCGCAGTCGGACACCGGCGCGGACGGGCCGCTGCTCGGCACGGTCCTGGAGCGCTCGGTCTTCGCCCGGGGCGGCGGTTACGAGGACCGCGCCCGCGCCTTCGCCGGCACGGTCTGCCTCTCCTCCGACACCGGCCACGCGATCCACCCGAACTACGCGGAGCGCCACGACCCCACGCACCACCCGGTCGTCAACGGCGGACCGATCCTCAAGGTCAACGTCAACATGCGGTACGCCACCGACGGCAGCGGCCGGTCCGTGTTCGCCGCGGCCTGCGAGAGGGCGGGCGTGCCGTGGCAGACGTTCGTCTCCAACAACGCGATGCCCTGCGGCACGACGATCGGCCCGATCACCGCCGCCCGGCACGGCATCAAGACCGTCGACATCGGCGTCGCCATCCTGTCCATGCACAGCGCCCGTGAGCTGTGCGGCGCGGACGACCCGTACCTCCTCGCGAACGCGCTGGCGGCCTTCCTGGCCGGCTGACGGCCCGGGCTCCCGGGCGCGGGCGGGAGGCTCCCAACCTCCCGCCCGCGCATGCTCGTTGCCTGGCCGGGTACGCGCTCCGTACACGGCCCGGAGGTCCCGGGCCGCCTGGGAGGCGGAACTCATGGGACTCGGCGGATGCATTCTCCTCATCGGCGCGGGAGCGATCCTCGCCTTCGCGACCGACTGGCAGCTGGACAGCGTCAACGTCGACCTGGTCGGCTGGATCATGATGATCGTCGGCATCATCGGCGTCTTCGTCTACGCGAGCGTCATCCGGCGGCGCCGAATGGTCGTGCCGCCCACCACGACGGTCGTCTCGGACGACGAACGGCACCTGTGACCGGGGGCGATCCGGCCACACCCCCGGAACACCACGGCGGAATCCCCGATATTCTGGGCGCTTGTCCGTGACCCGGAACCGGGCGCGTCAGACGCCGAAGGGGAGCCGCTCGTGGAGTTCCGGCTGCTCGGCACCGTCTGCGTCGACACGCTGACCGGGCCGCTGCCCCTCGGCCCCGCCAAGCGCCGCAGCCTGCTCGCGGCCCTGCTGCTGCACGCCAACACCCCCGTGTCCATGGCACGGCTGACCGACTGCCTCTGGGACGAGGAGCCTCCGCTCCACGCCCGCACGGTCATCCAGGGCCATGTCTCCCGGCTGCGCGCCCTGCTGGTCGGCGCGGACGCGCAGGCGTACGGGGTCGAGCTGGCGACGCTCGGCGACGCGTATGTGCTCCGGGCGCCCGAAACCCTGCTGGACTCCCAGCGGTTCGAGGAACTGCTGATGCTGGCCCGCGAGCAGCGGGGCCCCGCCGACACGGTGCTGATGCTGAAGGAGGCCCTGTCGCTCTGGCAGGGCCCCGCCCTCACGGGCAGCTACGCGAGCGCCCCGCTCCAGGCGGCCGCCCACGCACTGGAGGAGTCCCGCCTCTCGACGGTCGAGCAGCTGGCCCGCGCGTACGGGGAGCTGGGCGAACACCACCGCGCGGCGGCGGTCCTGCGCGCGGAGGCCGTCGCCCATCCCCTGCGCGAATCCCTGGCGGCGGCCCTGATGACCGCCCTCCACCGCTCGGGCCGCCAGTCCGAGGCGCTTGACTGCTTCCACCGCACCCGCCGCCTGCTCGCGGACGAACTGGGCATCGACCCGGGCCGCGAACTGGCGGACGCGTATGCGCGCGTCCTGCGCGGGGAGGGTGGGCCCGGCGGGGCCGACGCTCCCGGGCACGCCGTGGGGGCCGGGGGCCCGGGCGGGGCGTCCGGCGGGCCGCAACCGGCCGACGGGACCGAGACCTCGCAGGCCGGTCGCCCGCCGCATGGCGGGACCGGCGGGTCCGCCGCACCGCGGGCCGGTTCGCCGGTGGTCGCCGACGCGGCCGCCTACGGCAGGCCCGGCGGGGTGCAGGCCGTCGTGCCGGTGCATGGGCCGCCCTCCCCGTACACCGCCGCGGGCGTACCCGCCGATCTGCTGCCGCGCGCGCCGCGCGGGTTCCACGGGCGGGGGCCGGAGCTGACCGCGCTGTCGCGGGCCGCGGCCGGGGAGGCGCCCGTCTGCCTGGTCACCGGGCCGGCCGGGGTCGGGAAGACCGCGCTGGCGCTGCACTGGGCGCGCCGGTCCCCCGCCGCCTTCCCGGACGGCCGGCTCTTCGCGGATCTGCGCGGGTTCGGGGAGACCGCCGAGCCGACCCCGCTCGAAGTGCTGCGGGAGTTCCTGCTCGCGCTCGGCGTCGCGCCCCGCCGGGTGCCGGAGTCCACATCAGGCGCGGCGGCGCTGTTCCGCTCGCTCACCGACCGGCTCAGCCTCCTCGTCGTGCTGGACAACGCCCGCGACTCCGCGCAGGTCAGGCCGCTGCTGCCGGGCGGTGCGGACTGCGTCACGCTGGTCACCAGCCGGCACCGGCTCGACGGTCTCATCGCCTCGGACGCGGCCGTCCCGGTCCCGGTGGACATACTCGAACCGACGGACGGCACCGCGCTGCTGGCCGGGGTCCTCGGCGAGGAACGGGTCCTCGCGGAACCGGTCGCGGCCCGGCGGCTCGCCGAACTCTGCGGCGGACTCCCCCTCGCGCTGCGGGTCACGGCGGCCCGGCTGGCGGGCCGCCCGCAGTGGACGCTGGCCGCCATGGCCGACGAACTCGCCGACGAGCGCAGCCGGCTGTCCTATCTGGACGTGGAGGACACCGGCGTCTCCGCCGCCCTGCGGCTCACTGTGCAGCAGCTGCCGCCGGACGCCGTCCACCACCTCGCCCGGCTCGGCCACCACCCCGGCAGCCACTTCGACCCGTACACCGCCGCCGCTCTCGCCGGCAGCGACCCGGTCACCGCCGGGGCGGCGCTGGAACGGCTGGCCGCCGCCCATCTGGTCACGGAGGCGGGCCCCGGACGCTGGATACTCCACGACCTGGTGCGGCTGTACGCGCGAGGGCTCGACCCGGCGGCGGCGCCGAACGCGCTCATCGGGGTGCTGGACCACTACATCGCGACCGCGCTCGCCGCTGCCGACACGGCGGAACCGGGCGGCGAGCCCTGCTTCGTGCTGCCCGACGGATTCCGCGCGCCCACCGCGACCCGGGACTTCACGGACCGGGCGGAGGCGATGAGCTGGCTGGCCGCCGAACGCGAGGACCTGACCCTGGCGGCCGCCGCCGCCCGGGCCGCCGGGCTGGACGACCGGGCGTGGCGGATCATCCTGCTCCAGTGGCCGCACATGGTCTGGCGGGTCCGGGACGGCTGGGTCCCGATGCTGGAACTCGCCCTGGCGGCGGCCGTCGCCCGCGAGGACCCGTACGCCGAGTCCCGGGTCCGCAATCTGCTCGGCTGGGTTCTGACGGAGGAGGGCAGGACCGGTGAGGCGGTCGCCACGCTGGAGCCCTCGCCCGGTCTCGCCCGGCAGGCGGGGGACCGGCTCGGCGAGGCGACGGCGCTCATCAACCTGGCCATCGTCCAGGCCGAGCGGGGCGGCCTGGACGTGGCGATGGAGGGCTGCGAACGGGCCCTCGAACTGGCCAGGAAGGAGCCCGACGCGCACACCGAGATGCTCGCGCTCCAGCACCTGGCCCGGATGCAGCTCACGGCGGGCCGCCCGCGGGACGCCCTGGACTCCGCCCGGACCGCCTTCGACCTGGGCCCCGAGCACGAGGAGGCGGCCCGCCGGGTGCTGCTGCTGTCCGTCAGCGGTGAGGCCCGCCTGGCCCTGGGCGCGGAGGCGGAGGGCATCCGGCTCCTGGACGAGGCCGCCGCGGAGGCGGAGCGCGCCGGCTACGACGAGGGCGCGGTCCGGGCCCTGGAGACGCTGCTCCGGGTGACGGCGAGCCCGGACCACGTACGCCGCCACACCGAGGCGACCCGCCGCCTCACGTCGGACGGCTGAGCCGCTACGCGTCCATCCCCGCGAGGACCAGCGGCAGCCGGGCCGCGCCGTCCTCCGTGACGCGGACCGGGACGCCCCAGTCCTGCTGGTGGACGTGGCAGGCCGGGTACTCGTTGGCCGGGTCGTCGTCGCAGGACGCGGCCATCGCGGAGACGTGCAGGACGCCCTCGGTGACGCCGTCCGCGAGGACGAGGTCGCGGAAGAGGTCGGTGCCGGCGCCCTCTCCCTCGGCCAGCAGCCCGGGCGGGGTGGAGGAGACCAGCAGTCGCGTCGAGGGACCGTACCGGGTGTCCAGCTTCTGCCCGGCGGGCGCCTGGAAGACGACATCGAGCCGGAGCGCGCCGGGGGCGACCTCGGTGGCGGCCCGCTGGGTGCGGTGCGCCTGCTCGGCGACGCGTACCGCCTCCTCGGGAAGCCGCAGCCGGGTCAGCCGGTGCCGGGCGGACTCCACGACGACGAGGTCCCCGTCCACCAGCACGGCGTCGCTGGGCTCCCGCAGGTCCGTGGCCACGGTGGTGACCTCACCGCTCGCCGGGTCGTACCGGCGCAGGGCGTGGTTGTACGTGTCGCAGACCGCGACGGACCCGTCGGGCAGGGCGGTCACGCCGAGGGGGTGCTGGAGCAGGGCCTGCCCGGCGGCGCCGTCCCGGTGGCCGAAGTCGAAGAGGCCGGTGCCCACGGCGGTGTGCACGGCGCCTTCGCGGTCGACCCAGCGCAGCGCGGACGTCTCCGCGTCGGCGACCCACAGCCGGTCCTCGGTCGCCGCGAGCCCGGACGGCTGCGCGAACCACGCCTCCGCGCCGGGCCCGTCGACCAGGCCCTCGTTGGTGGTCCCGGCGGCGACCCGTACGGTGCCGTACTCGGGGTCGTACGTCCACAGCTGGTGCACCCCGGCCATGGCGATCCAGAGCCGACCGTCGAACCAGGCGACGTCCCACGGCGAGGAGAGGTCCACCTCGCGGGCCGGGCCGCTGGTGGGCACCCCCTGCCACCACTGGCGGCCGGTGCCGGCCAGGGTGGTCGTCTCCCCGGTCGTGAGGTCGAGCGCGCGGATGGCGTGGTTGACGGTGTCCGCGACCGCGATCCGCCCGTCGGGCAGCAGGGCGAGCCCCTGCGGTTCGCTGAAGCGGACCCGGTCGGGCCCGCCGTCCGTGAACCCGCGCTCGCCCGCCCCGAAGTGCCGGCGCACGGTCTCGCCGTCCGGGTCCAGCTCGACCAGGCGGTGCCGGGTGGTGTCGGAGACCAGGAGGCCGCCGTCCGCGAGGAGCAGCGCCTTGCCGGGGAACCGCAGATGCGTGGCGACCGGCTCCGGAGCCACGTACGGCCCGTCGCCGCGTCGCAGGGTGCCCTTCGCCGCGTGCTCCGCCTCCAGCTCCTCGACCAGCTTCTCAATGGCGTGGGCGTGGCCCTCACCGGCGTGCTGGGCGACGACATAGCCCTCGGGGTCGATGACGACGAGCGTGGGCCAGGCACGTACGGCGTACTGCTTCCAGGTGGCCAGCTCGGGGTCGTCGAGGACCGGGTGGTGGACCTCGTACCGCTCGACCGCGTCCACGACGGCCTGGTGCTCCGCCTCGTGGACGAATTTCGGCGAGTGCACCCCGATGATCACGACGGTGTCGCGGTGCTTCTCCTCCAGCTCGCGCAGCTCGTCGAGAACATGCAGGCAGTTCACACAGCAGAAGGTCCAGAAGTCGAGGATGACGATGCGTCCTCGCAGGTCAGCGAGGGTGTACTGCCGGTCGCCTGTATTGAGCCAGCCGCCCTTGCCGATGAGTTCGGGGGCCCTGACGCGTGCACGTGTTGCCATAGGACAAGTCAACATCACCGTGGCGTTCCCGCATTCCACAGGTGGCTCGGGGAACCTGTGAGCCATGAGACTTCTCGTGCGTGAGCGCCTTTTCAGCATCGGTGACGACTACTGGATCGAGGACGCGGACGGCCGCAAGGTCTTCCTGGTCGACGGCAAGGCCATGCGGGTGCGCGACACCTTCGAGCTGAAGGACGCGCAGGGCCGGATCGTCGTGGAGATCCGCCAGAAGCTCCTGAGTATCCGCGACACGATGCTGATCGAGCGGGACGGCGAACAGCTCGCCAAGGTCAAGAAGAAGCATCTGTCGCTGCTCCGCAACCACTACCGCGTGACCCTCGCGGACGGCACCGAGCTGGACGTCAGCGGGAAGATCCTGGACCGCGAGTTCGCGATCGACTACGACGGCGAGCTGCTGGCCCAGATCTCCCGCCGCTGGCTGTCCATCCGGGACACGTACGGCATCGACATCGTGCGGGACGACGCCGACGCGTCGCTGCTGATCGCGGTGGCGGTGTGTGTGATCGTGCTCGCGGAGAAGGACCACGACGACTGATCGCGCCCACTGCGCGAAGGGCCCCTTGTTTCACGTGAAACCGTGAGACGAGGGGCCCTTCGCGCTTCAGATCTTCGGTGCGGCCAGTCCCAGCCGCCGGTCCTTGAGGGCCGGGAACTGCTCCCGGGTCGCCGCGACCTTGGCCGTGTCCAGCTCCACGGTCAGCACCTCCTCGTCCGCGCCCGCCTCCGCGAGCACCTCGCCCCAGGGGTCGACGGCGATGCTGTGCCCGGCCTGCTGAATGCCCGCGTGGGTGCCGGCGGAGCCGACCGCGAGGACGTACGACTGGTTCTCGACGGCGCGGGCCTGCGCGAGCAGCGTCCAGTGGGCGCGGCGGCGCTCCGGCCAGCCGGCCGCGACGACCAGGGTTTCGGCGCCGGCGTCGACCAGGCCCCGGAACAGCTCCGGGAAGCGGAGGTCGTAGCAGGTGGCGAGGCCGAGCGTGGTCCCCGGAAGGGGGACGGTGACCAGGTCCTCGCCGGCGCCCATCATGACCGCCTCCCCCTGGTCGAAGCCGAAGCGGTGGATCTTGCGGTAGGCGGCGGCCCGCTCGCCCTCGGGGGAGAAGACGAGCGTGGTGTTGTAGAGGGTGCCGTCCCCGGCCCGTTCCACGAAGGAGCCGGCGTGCAGCCAGACCCCGGCCTCGGCGGCGGCCTTGGCCATCACCTCGTGCGTCGGTCCCGTCAGCGGCTCCGCCTCGTCCTCGAAGGCCGTGTAGGCGAAGGCGCCGACCGGCCACAGTTCGGGCAGGACCACCAGATCCGCGCCCCGCTGCGAGGCCACCAGCGAGGCGGCGCGTTCCCTGCGGGAGTCGACGGGTTCGTCCGGGTCTACTGCGATCTGGATGAGGGAGGCGCGCACACTACCACCGTCCTGGCATTCGAGCCGTCAAGACCGGCCTACGATCGTCACACGAAAGCACTGCCGGGGTGCCTGCTCGCAGCGTAACTTAGCCACCGAACCTCATTGCTGCCCGCAGCCAGCAGCCCGACCGTCCGCGCCCAGTCGCCCATGCACCGCAGAACCGCACGAGGGGTCCCGTGACCGTCCATCCCAGCCTCCAGACCTACGCCGACGCCTGGACCCACTCCATCGAGTCGATAGCCGAGCTGGTGAGCCCGCTCGCCGAGGGGGAGTGGAACGGCCGCACACCCTGCCCCAACTGGTCCGTGCGCGACATCGTGTCGCACATCATCGGTATGGAGTGCGAACAGCTCGGCGACCCGCGTCCGATCCACACCCTGCCGCGCGACCTGTTCCATGTGCAGAGCGAGTTCGCCCGCTACATGGAGATGCAGGTCGACGTCAGGCGTCACCACACCGCGCCGGAGATGACCTCCGAGCTGGAGTACACGGTCATCCGCCGCTCCCGGCAGCTGCGGAACGAGACGCGGGACCCGGAGACCATGGTGCGGGCGCCGCTGGGCAAGGAGCAGACCCTGGAGACGGCGCTGCGGATGCGCGCCTTCGACGTCTGGGTGCACGAGCAGGACCTGCGGACGGCCCTGGGCAGGCCCGGCAACCTGGACTCCCCCGGCGCCCTGGTCGCCCGCGACATCCTGCTGCTGGGGCTGCCGAAGGTGGTGGCCAAGAGCGCGGGCGCGCCGGCCGACTCCGCCGTGGTGCTGGACGTCCACGGACCGCTGGAGTTCATGCGCACCGTACGGGTCGACGCCGAGGGACGCGGTTCGCTGGACGTCGCCCCGTCGCTCGGGCCCGCCGCGACGCTGTCCATGGACTGGGAGACGTACGTACGGCTGGCCTGCGGCCGGGTGCGGCCCGCCGCCGTGGCGGACCGGATCAAGACCGAGGGCGACCAGGAGCTGGCCGACGCCATCCTCCAGCACTTCGCCGTCACCCCGTAAGGCGTCTCGGCCGGGTCACACCGGCACGTGCACCGCTTCCACCCGGCTGATCACGTGGTGGTCGCGCTCGCGGCGCGCCGCCCTCGCGCGCAGCCGCAGGATCTGCGCGACGCCCAGCGCCTCCAGGACGAAGACCGACGAGAACGCCACCCGGTAATCGTCACCGGTCGCGTCCAGCAGCACGCCGACCGCGAACAGCGTGGTCATCGAGGCGACGAAGCCGCCCATGTTGACGATGCCGGACGCGGTGCCCTGGCGCTCCGGCGGGTTGGCCGGGCGGGCGAAGTCGAAGCCGATCATCGAGGCCGGCCCGCACGCCCCGAGCACCACGCACAGGACGACCAGCAGCCACATCGGCGCATGGTCCCCGGGGTGGAAGATCGTCACCGCCCACAGCGCGGCCGTCGTGCCGACCGTGCCGAGGGCGAGCGGGACGCGGGCCGCGTGGTGACGGGCGATCACCTGCCCGTAGACGAGCCCCAGCGTCATGTTCGAGAGCACCACCAGGGTCAGCAGCTCACCGGCGGTCCCCCGGCCGAGCCCCTGGTCCTCGACCAGGAACGGCATGCCCCACAGCAGCAGGAACACCATGGCCGGGAACTGCGTGGTGAAGTGCACCCACATCCCGAGCCGGGTCCCGGGCTCCCGCCAGGAGGCGGCGATCTGCTTGCGTACGTACGTCCCGCCGGCGTGCTGCGCGGGCGGCGGCTCGTACCCCTCGGGGTGGTCCTTGAGGAAGAGCAGGAGCAGCACCAGCACCACGACCCCGGCCAGCGAGCTGCCGACGAAGGTGGTCGTCCAGCCGAGGCCGTGCAGGGAGCGGGCGATGACCAGCGTGGAGATCAGGTTGCCCGCCATCCCGAAGAGGGCGGCGACCTGGCCGATCAGCGGTCCGCGCCGGGCCGGGAACCAGCGCGTCCCCAGCCGGAGCACGCTGATGAACGTCATCGCGTCGCCGCAGCCCAGCAGCGCGCGGGAGGCGAGCGCGGTGCCGTACGAGGGGGAGAGCGCGAAGCCGAGCTGGCCGAGGGTGAACAGGACGGCCCCGAGGGTCAGGACCCGCTTGGTGCCGAGCCGGTCGACCATCAGGCCGACGGGTATCTGCATGCCCGCGTACACGAGCAGCTGGAGGATGGAGAAGGTGGAGAGCGCCGAGGCGTTGACGTCGAACCGGTCGGCGGCGTCGAGTCCGGCGACGCCGAGGCTGGTCCGGAAGATGATGGCGACGAAGTAGACGGCGACGCCGATGCCCCAGATCCTGACGGCACGCCGGCCGCCGGGCGGGTCACCGGGCAGGGGCAGGGTGGGCGCGGCGGCGGAACTCACCGGTCCTCACCCCGGACCAGCACCTTGACCCGGCCGACGTGGCGGCGCACGACGTGGGCGGCGCCCTCCGCGTCACCGGACCTGATCGCCTCCAGCAGCTCGCCGTGCTCCGCGATGTTGGCGGCGATCCTGTCCGGGTGGGCCTCCATGACGGCGACGCCCATCCGCAGCTGGCGGTCGCGCAGCTGGTCGTAGAGGCGGGACAGGATCTCGTTGCCCGCGTGGCGGACGATCTCGGCGTGGAAGCAGCGGTCCTTCACGGAGACGGTGGCCAGGTCGCCGGCGTCGGAGTAGTGCCGCTGCTCCTCCAGGAGCGCTTCCAGCCGGCTGATCAGCTGCGGGGACGCGGGCACCGCCTTGCGGGCGGCGAACTCCTCGACCAGCAGCCGGGTCTCCACCACGTCCGCGATCTCCTGGGCGGAGACGGCGAGCACCAAGGCGCCCTTCTTCGGGTAGAGCTTGATCAGCCCCTCGACCTCCAGGCGCAGCAGCGCCTCGCGCACCGGCGTGCGCGAGACCCCCACGGCCTCGGCGAGGTCGCCCTCGGTGAGCAGGGTGCCGCCCTCGTAGCGGCGGTCCAGGACGGCGTCCTTGACGTGCGTGTAGACGCGCTCGGCGGCCGGGGGCCGCTTCGCGGGCGGGGTCACGGGTGCGGGTGCGGGGGCAGGCATGGACACAGCATAGATACAACATGCACGCAAGCACCGTCCGGTCCACGATGTGGGCGACAGCGAAGGCCCTAGCGCCCGACGGACAGCAGCAGCGTCGTGCTGCCGTCCTCCTCGGTGATGTCCCTGACGTGCTGGAGCCCCACCTTTCGCAGGGCCGCCAGCGAGGCCGTGTTCGGCTCGGCCACGGTCGCGTACACCTGGTCCAGGTCCAGCACCTCGAAGCCGTACGCGACGATCGTCCGCGCCAGTTCGGTGCCGAGGCCCTGGCCCCACGCGTCGGGGGCGAGGGCGTAGATCAGTTCGTGGCCTTCGACGACCTTCGACGGCTTGATCTCCGCGTGGCCGACTATCAGGCCGTCCAGGCGTACGGCCCAGACATCGAAGGCCCCGGGCTCGTACACATGCGTGAAGATGCGGGTGAACAGGGCGCGGTAGCTTCCCTCGGGCTCAGGGCCGTCGCCCATGTAGCGGGAGACCCGCTCGTCCAGGAAGAGGCCGACGAAGTCGTCCTCGTCGGCGGGCACATACGGTTCGAGGACCAGGCGCTCACTGCGCAGGGAAGGGGTCATGCCGGGGGACGCTATCCCAGCGGCTACGCGGACGTCCCGTCGTTTTCCACCAGCCGCAGCGTCGGGCGCTGGGGCGCGAACTCGCCGAGGCCGAGGGCCGCCTCGCGCCAGTGCGCGGCCAGTTCGAGCAGGCGCTCCTCGTCCTGGCGGTAGTCCGGCTCCGGCACGTCGGGCACGGTCCGCCACAGGATCGTCGCGGCGAAGCGGACCGCGTGCAGCGCGGCCGTCGTATGCGCCTCGACCCCGTCCTCGCCCAGCTGCCGCAGCGCCTCCAGGCGCTCGGCGAGGGCCACGAGCTCGCCGTAAGCCCTGACGGACTCCTGCGCACGCACGACATCGTCCACGACTGCCTCCGGCCTCTGGGGCGCTCGGATGTGACGCCGATGGTAGCCCCTGGCCACCGCGCGCCAGCGCCTCGTGGACGCCGCGGGCCGCCCCGGCGCCCCCGGATATCGCAAAAAATCACCCATGCGTGGGCCCAACCACGCGGGGCAGTCGTTCGTCTTATCAGCGCGGCGGCACCCTCATGTGGCCGCCTTTCAGGGGCATTTGGAGTGTTCACTGTGAAACTCGGCATTAAGGGCATAAGGCGCGGTTCGGCGACCGTGACGGTGGCCCTCACCACGGGCGCCCTGATCGCGGGCGGTGCGTTCGCCTCCACGGCACAGGCCGCCGCTCCCAAGGCGCCCTACTTCGCCAAGGCACGGGCCGCCGCGCCCAAGGCGCCCTCGATCGTCGCCAAGGGCGGCTTCGTGATGAACAACGGCACCGGAAGCACGCTGTTCACCAAGGCCGCGGACACCCGCCGCTCCACCGGCTCGACGACGAAGATCATGACCGCGCGCGTGGTGCTGGCCCAGAAGGGCCTGAACCTGGACTCCAAGGTCACGATCCAGAAGGCGTACAGCGACTACATCGTCTCCAAGGGCGCGTCCTCGGCGCGGCTGATCGTGGGCGACAAGGTCACCGTGCGCCAGCTGCTGTACGGCCTCATGCTGCCGTCGGGCTGCGACGCCGCGTACGCGCTGGCGGACAAGTTCGGCTCCGGTTCGACGCGCGCGGCGCGGGTGAAGTCGTTCATCGGCAAGATGAACAGCACCGCCAAGACGCTCGGCCTGAAGAACACGCACTTCGACTCGTTCGACGGCATAGGGAACGGGTCCAACTACTCGACCCCGCGCGACCTGACGAAGCTCGCGAGCAGCGCGATGAAGTACTCCACGTTCCGCTCGGTCGTGAAGACGAAGTCGACCAAGCAGAAGGTCACGACGAAGAGCGGCGGCTACCGCTACATGTCGTGGACCAACACGAACAAGCTGCTGGGCACGTACAGCGGCGCGATCGGCGTGAAGACGGGCTCCGGTCCGGCCTCCAAGTACTGCCTGGTCTTCGCCGCGACCCGCAGCGGCAAGACGGTGATCGGCACGGTGCTGACCTCGACGTCGGAGGCGACCCGCACGTCGGACGCGAAGAAGCTGATGGACTACGGCTTCAAGAAGTAAGCCGTTTGTACGGAGCTGGGCCCCGCACACCTCGGTGTGCGGGGCCCTTCGCTCTTCCCCGTGTCAGCCCGTCCCACACAGCTCCCGGTCGACGAGCGCGGTCATCGCCTTCTGCGTCTCCTGCCCACCGTCGCTGTTGATGTAGACCGCGGCGCTCCGCCTGCCGTCCGCCGTGGCACCGGTCCAGGTGGTGTAGCCGAGCAGTTCGCCCCGGTGTCCGAAGTAGGTGCCGCCGCAGGACAACGGGATCTCGGCGATCCCGAGCCCGTACTTCACGCCCAGCTCGGGTGCGTCCACGGCGTCCGTCAGCTCGGCCAGTTGCGCCGGAGCGAGCAGGCGGCCGCCCAGCAGTGCGGCGTAGAAGCGGTTCAGGTCGTGCGCCGTGCTGATGACCGCTCCGGAGCCGAAGGCCATGCTCGGATCGAGCGCCGTGACGTCGGTGGCCTCCTCGGTGCCGAACGCGGCGTAACCGTGGGCGTGCGGGCCAGGAACGAAGGGAAGAACGCCGGGCACGGAGGTGCCGCTCAGGCCGAGTGGCCTGATGATCCGCGCCTTCACCTCATGCGCCCAGCTCCGGCCGGTGACCCTCTCCACGATCATCGCGGCGAGGACGTAGTTGGTGTTCGAGTACGACCAGCCCTTGCCCGGCGGGAACCTGGGCGCGTCGCTCACCGCCAGCCGCACCAGTTCCCCGGGGGTGTAGGTACGAAACCGCTCCGCCCGATAGCCCGCCGCGCTGTTCAGCGCGGAGATCTCGGGGGCCACGTCCCGGAGGCCGCTGGTGTGTTGCAGCAGCTGTCGTACGGTGATGAGACGGCCGTCGTTGCCGTGGCCCCGGACCACACCCGGCAGCCACCGCTCGACGGTGTCGTCCAGGGACACACGGCCTTCCCCGACGAGTTGCAGGACAACCGCGGCGGTGAAGGTCTTGGTGGCACTGCCGATCCGGAACCTGCCGTTCCAGGGCATCGGCTTCCTGGTGCCCGCCACGGCCGCCCCGGCCCGCGCGATGGACCGGGCGCCCGGTCCGGAGACCTCGGCCAGCACGCCCACGGCCCCCGTCCCGTGAATCGCGTCCACCTGCCGTTGGAGCGGGTCGGCGGGACGGGGCGGTGCCGCCACGGCGGGCAGTCCGGTCGCTGTGGCGAGGAGGGTGGCCGTCAGCCCGGCCAGGACGGCGAGGCGCCGGCGGCGCCGTAGTAATGCGCGCATGATGGTCCGTTTCTCTGTGCCGGAACGGTGGTTCGCCGTCGCCGGTGATGGACCCTCATCGCACCAGCCGCGAAGCGGCCGGGCCATCCCGCGGCCCCCCGGAGGCCGGCGCGGTCAACCCCCGCGGGATACGGGGGCGTTCCCCCGAACCGGCCGCCTCAACCAGCCCTTCTTCAGCCCGCCGCCGGAATGAACCGCGTCCCCTCCACACCGCCGTACCGGTCGATCTCGATCGGGGCCGCGTTCGGGTCGGTCTCGCGGTCCTTGCCCGTCTCCCCGTCCAGGACGACCGGCCGTTCGCCCACCTCGCCGTACAGGGCACCGTGCCAGAAGCCGGTGACCCCCGGCACCGAACGCCCGGAGTCGGCGGCCAGGACCCACTTGCGCCGGAACGTGGTCGCGTCGATGACCACGATGCCCCGGTCCGAGACGTTGTAGCCGTCCTTGGAGCACGCGACCAGCGACCGCGCGTCGTCCAGGCAGCGGTAGTCCGGCTTGTCGATGATCAGGCGGAGCTTGCCGTCGACCGCGTCCACGACGTCCGTGTGGCCGTCCCGGTTCGCACTCAGCAACGCCGACGCGGCGCGGGCGGGCTGCCGGGCGCCCGCGACGGTCCACCGCTGCTTCCCCGTCTTCGCGTCGACGCCCAGCAGCCGGCCCTGGTGGTATCCGGTCTCCTCGCCGCCGGCCACGACGCCCTCGGCGAGATTCAGCGCCCGGTAATCGCCCTTCTTCCAGCGGACGGCCCCGGTGGCGGTGTCGAGGGCATACGTGGTGTCCGCGTCGGTGACCACCGCGGTGCCGGCGTCCACCCCGACGACCTGCGGCGCGAGGTTCCCGTCGGCGCCGATGGCGGTGGCGGCCATCCCGGTGGCGCTGGGGTCGGACGGGATCTCGGCCGACCACGCCCGCTTGCCGGTGGCCGTGTCGACGGCGGCCACCTCGATGACGAACCGGTCCGGCACGGTCCCCTCGCCCGGCACCCGGCGGTCCCACGCGGCGTAGACGGTCCGCCCGTCGTCCGAGACCAGGGGCGCGACCCGCTCCGTCCCGAAGCCGCCCCGCTCCCCCTCGTGCTTGGTCGCCACGTACCACCGGGAGTCGCCGGTCCGGGTGTCGATCGCGTCGATCCCGCGCTGGTCGTCGACGTACGCGACCCCGTCCGCAAGCGTCACCGCGGGCCGCAGGGCCTCGCCGCTCGACGTGCTCGGCTGCTGGGCGCCCGTCAGGTCGACCGCGTTCCCCTCGAAGCGCACGGGCGGGTCGTACGCGCGCCGCGCCGGCTTCTTCGCGTCCCCGCCACCCTTGGCCCCCTCGGCCGCCTTCGCACCCGCCGCACCGTCGCCGCCGCCCCCGCAACCGGTCAGCGACACCGCCGCCAGCACCGCCCCGGCCGTGGCGACCGCCCACCGGTGTGCCGTCCTTCTCCCGCCCATCGCTCCCCCTGGCCCGCTCTTCGCGCTCTTTGCGATCACAACGACCTTAACGGGCAAGGACTTTCGGGGACGAGGCCTCCCCGAAAACCGGTGGCGATCCGCAGGCCCGCGCCGCTACCGTCCAGCCCGGCCCCGCCGTTCGCGGCGCGGCGCCCCATCCGCCTTCCCCTGAAAGGGCGTTCCGTTGTACATCGCGTGAGACCTCCCCACTGCTGATCGGCCGCGCGTCGCACCCTGTGCGCCGTGCCGCTTCCCGCTGCGGATTTCTCACACGGAAACCGGTGTACACCTGTGCTCACCCATTGGGCCGTCATGCCCACACGCCTGCCCCTCGTCCTGCGCCGCTGCCACGCCTGCGCGTCCGGCACCTTCCGGGCGCACGGCAAGTTCCGCGTCAACGCGAACCACAAGCTGCTCGACGCCTGGCTCCTCGCGCTCTGCACGGGGTGCGGGGACACCACCAAGGTCACGGTCCTGGAGCGCACGCACGTCCGCTCCGTACGACCTGAGCTGCTGGACCGGATGCACGCCAACGACCCGGTCCTGGCCGGCGAACTCCTCCGGGACGGCGTCGTGCGGCGCCGCAACCGCATCGCCCTCGACTGGACGGGCGCCTGGCGCCTGGACACCGGGGGCGCGGATCACCTGGACCGCGAGGTGGCCGAGGTGTCGGTCCGCTTCGACGCGCCCGTCCCCGTCCGCCCGCTGCGCCTGGTCGCGGACGGCTTCGGCCTCTCGCGGGGCGAGACGGAACGCCTGCTGGCCGAGGGGAAGCTCGTCTCGCCGGTCCGCCTGACCGGGCGGACGTCGACGGACTTCGGCTTCCTGCTGAAGCGGTGAGGCGATGAGGCGGCGGGGGCCGGCGCCGCGAAGCACCGGCCCCCGCACCACCGTCAGTGCGCGGCGAGCCGCCCGACGAGCCCGATCGCGCGGGCCAGCAACGCGCGCTCCTCCTCGCTCAGTTCCGCGTCGATCGCGCGGGCCAGCCAGTCGGCCCGGCGCTCCCGCTCCTCCTCCAGGAGGGCGCGCCCGGCCTCCGACAGTTCGACCAGGCTCTTGCGACCGTCGGTGGGGTGGGCGCGGCGGGTGATCAGCCCCTGGTCCATCAGCAGCCCGACCGCGCGCGCCATCGACTGCGGCCGCACGCGCTGGTTGGCGGCGAGCTCGCTGGTGGTCAGGGCGCCGTTACGGTCCAGCTCGCCGAGCACGGCCACCTGACCGAGCGGCATCTGGTCCTCAAGCTTCACGCGACGGGTGAGCTTGCCCATCGCTGTGCGCAGCTCGGCGGCGATGGAGGCGGATTCCGGGAGGGGCATACCGCACTTTAACGCGGGGTCGGAATCAGGACAGTGGCACACACAGCAATGCTGTTCAGCACAACTGCACAGCTGTACTGAACAGCATTGCTGTAGAGTCGTTCTCGCCGGGTCCCGCGCCACTGTCGTCGCAGCCGGACCGCGGCACGCGACAACGGGAAGGACTCCCATGACCGCCATCACTTCCGTCACCGGCCGCCGCGTCCTGGACAGCCGGGGCAACCCCACCGTCGAGGTGGACGTGGTCCTGTCGGACGGCTCGCCCGGCCGGGCCGCGGTCCCCTCCGGGGCGTCGACCGGCGCCCGCGAGGCCGTGGAACTGCGCGACGGCGACCCGGCCCGCTGGCACGGCAAGGGCGTGGACCGGGCCGTGCGCCACGTCAACACCGAGCTCACCGAGGCCGTGCTCGGCCGGGACGCGGAGGACCAGGCCGGGCTGGACGCCGCGCTCGTCGCGGCCGACGGCACCGCCGCGAAGTCCCGGCTCGGCGCCAACGCGATCCTGGGCGTCTCGCTGGCCGCCGCCAAGGCCGCCGCCGCCGCGCACCGCCTGCCGCTCTACCGGTACCTGGGCGGGTCGGACGCCCGGCTGCTGCCCGTCCCGATGATGAACATCGTCAACGGGGGCGCCCACGCCGACAATCCGCTGGACTTCCAGGAGTTCATGATCGCCCCGATCGGCGCGGAGACCTTCGCCGAAGCGGTCCGCATGGGCTCGGAGGTCTTCCACACCCTGCGCCGCGACCTGCTCGCCGCCGGCCACTCCACGGGCGTCGGCGACGAGGGCGGCTTCGCGCCCGCCCTCCGTACGGCCGAAGAGGCGCTGGACTTCGTCGTGGCGGCCGTCGAGCGCACGGGGTACCGGCCGGGCACCGACATCGGGCTGGTCATGGACCCGGCGACGTCGGAGTTCTTCCGCGACGGGGTGTACGACTACGCGGGCGAAGGCGTACGCCGCACCCCGGCGGAGCACGCGGACTACCTGGTGAAACTGATCGACGCCTACCCCGTCGTGTCGGTCGAGGACGCGATGGCCGAGGACGACCTCGACGGCTGGCGCGAGCTGACCGCCCGCGTCGGCGACCGCTGCCAGCTCACGGGCGACGACGTGTTCTGCACCAACGACACGCTGCTCCGCGAGGGCATCGCCTCCGGGGTCGCCAACTCGATCCTGGTGAAGGTCAACCAGATCGGCACCCTGACGGAGGCGATGACCACGGTCTCCACCGCGCACCGCGCCGGCTACACGGTCGTCATGTCCCACCGCTCCGGCGAAACGGAGGACACCACGATCGCGGACCTCGCCGTCGCCACGGGCTGCGGCCAGATCAAGACGGGCTCCCTGTCCCGGTCCGACCGCACCGCGAAGTACAACCAGCTGATCCGCATCGAGGAGGAGCTCGGCGCGGGCGCCCGGTACGCGGGCACGGAGGCGCTGCGCGCCCGGTAGGCCCCCAGCACGCCGGCGTAGTGCGCGCCACGCCACCCGGCCCGTCGTCGCCGATGACGTCTGAGGCGTAAACGGCGGCCCAGGAGGTGCAGCACAGGGAGACCGGCCGAGCACTCCGGACGGCAGCACGGCGTCTGCCGCGATGCCGTCCGGGTGGAGCCGCCGCAGCCCGATGATCATCTGAGCCGTAGACCCCCGCTTCCGGGGCACACGCCTCCTATGACCTCATCGCGGAGTGGAGCGAAGGGCGGGGCCATCCTGGCCGGGTGCGCGCTGCTGGTGCTGACCGCCTGCGGGCACGGCGGGCCGGACGGGCGCGGCGGCACGGACGGGCGGCCGGGAGCGGAATTCCGGACGGCCTCCCTCGCGCAGGGCGCCCGGCTCGTCATCACCACCCAGGGCGGGGTGCGCGTCGTCGGGACGGACGGCGACCGTGTCACGGTGGACGACTCGGTCCTCGCCCACGGGGACGATGCCCACGGGGACGACGGGGACGGGGATACGTACACGCTCGACCTGCCCTGCGACGAGGGCGACGACCGGGCCAGGGCGAACTGCGGCGGGATGCCGCTCGTCCGCGTGCCCGCCGGGGTCTCGCTCACCGTGCGGGCGCGCAACGCCGGCATCGACGTCAGCGACGTACGGGGCGGGCTGAGCCTGAGCACCGTCAACGGCGACGTCACCGTGCAGGACTCCGGCACGAAGGACGCCCGCCAGCACCTGGTGACCCGGAACGGGTCCGTCCGCGCGACCGGCCTCAAGGGCGCCGGCGTCGAGGCGGAGACGGTCAACGGGGACGTCGACCTGGGGTGCGCCACCTCGCCGGGCACGCTCAGCGGCGTGACCCGCAACGGCTCCGCGCGCGTCACGCTCCCGGCCGGCACTCCCCCGTACGCCACCGAGGCGCACACCGTCAATGGCCGCTCGACCTCGGACATCCCGGTCGCCGAGCGCTCGGACGACGCGCACCGGCTCACCCTGCGCACGGTCAACGGCGACACGGAGGCCCGGCGGGGCTGAGGCGCAGGCCAGGACAGCGCGGACCATCGACCGTATATTCGTAAAATGCGCTTTGTGGACATCGCGCCGTTCCCGCCCGCCCGGCCGGGGGCCGTGGGGTGAGGGACCCCGGGAGGCTTGAGGCGCTGCGGCTGGCGGGGCTGACCGCGGCGGCCGATCCCGGCATGGACCGGTTCGCGCGGCTGGTCACGCGCGTCCTGCGCGTCCCCGTGTCCCTGGTCTCGCTGCTGGAGGCGGACCGGCAGGTGTTCCCCGGCATGGTCGGGTTGTCCGGCCACTGGGCGGACCGGCGCGAGACCCCGCTGAGCCACTCCTTCTGCCAGCACGTCGTCGCGGACGGCAAGCCGCTGATCCTCAGCGACACCCGGGCGCATCCCCGTACCTGCGCCAGCCTCGCCATCCCCGACCTCCAGGTGATCGCGTACGCCGGCATGCCGCTCACCGACGCCGACGGGCACGTCCTGGGCTCGCTCTGCGCGATCGACCACCGGCCCCGGGAGTGGACGGCGGACGAGCTGCACGACCTCGAAGACCTCACTGCCGCCTGCTCGATGGAGCTGCGGCTGCGGATCGCCTCGGAGCTGATCCAGCGGGACCGCGACCACGCCGGTCTCCTGCTGCGCGCCTCGATCGAGCTCGCCCATGCCCGCGATCTCACGGACCTGACCCGCCGCCTGCGCCACCTGTTCAAGGGGCCCGCCGAGCCCGCGTTCGTGGGCCTGATGCTGGCCGACGGCCCGGGGCTGTGGCGGGTGATCGACCCGGACGACGCGCGACCGGTGGAGAGCACCCTCCACCGGCTCGGCCGGGACGCGGACTTCCCCAGCGCGCAGGCCATGCGCGAACAGCGCACCGTCTTCGTCCCGGACCACGCGGCGCTGGTGGCCGGCTTCGGGCCCGAGGCCGTCGCCGGATACGACTCGCTGGGCCTCCAGTCCGTGCTGTGCGTCCCGCTGCCGAACGGCCACGGCGTGCTGACGTGGTGCTGGTCCCGCCCGCACGTCATGGCGCCGACCGAGGAGGCGGTGCTCACCACGGTGGCGGCGTACGTGAGCCAGGCCGTGGAGCGCACCCGCTTCGTCGCGAACCGGCTCAGCACCGCGGAGCAGCTCCAGGCCGCGATGCTGACGGAGCTGCCGGAGGTGCCCGGCCTGGACATGGCGGCCCTGTATCTGCCCGCCGCCGACCAGGACATGGTGGGCGGGGACTGGTACGACGCGTATCCGCTGCCCGCGTCGCTCATGATCTCGATCGGTGACGTGATCGGCCACGATGTCCGGGCCGCCACCGTGATGGGCCAGATCCGCAGCATGCTCCGCCAGGCCAGCCTGGACGACCCGGCCCACTCGCCCGCCGCCGCCCTGCACGCCATCGACAAGGCCATCGGCGTCCTGCCCCTCGGCATGGGCGCCACAGCGGTCCACGCCCGCCTCGACCTCGACGCCGACCGCTGGCGCCTTACCTGGTCCAACGCCGGACACCCCTCGCCGCTCCTCTACACCCCGGGCGCGGGCGTCACGCCTCTGACCGACCACGACCTCCTCCTGCTCGGCCTGCCGGACGCCCCACCCCGCGAGGACCACACCCACGACCTGCCCCCGGGCAGCGTGCTCCTCCTGTACACGGACGGCCTGGTCGAACGCCGCGACACGGACATCGACGCGAGCACCGCCCACACGGCCGCGCTCCTGTCCCACCACGCCGACAAACCCCTCCCCCTCCTCCTCCAGACCCTCTCCACCGGCCTCGCGGAGATCCCGCAGCGGGATGATGTGGCGGTGCTGGCAGTGCGGGTTACGCGGCCTGGCTCGACCACAGGAAAAGGGTGACGTCGGTGGTGGAAGAAGAAGCCAAAGACGACCCGGATGCGCTGGCATCCGCTCGGGAACACCGTTGGGCCGAGCGCTATCAGCACGATGAACCTCTGCTGCCCTACCTCGACTGGTGGCCCTGGCCCCTGGACGAGGTCGCCTATCGCGACGGGGACCCCGCGACCGGCATGGTTGCCGTGGACCTGCTACCCGTACGCGATGGCGTCGGCCCAGAGGCCGTCATCATCCGCCAGCCACGCCTGGCCCCGCCCTTCACGTACGGCTGGCCTGGCGCCGCCTGGTACCCGGAGGACGACCCGGACCTCATCGTGCATGCCTACGAGTGGGAAGAGGGGCCCTGGCGATGGACAGTCTTTGTGCAACGTGTCGCCCTCTCGGCCGAGGACGTGGGCCGAGTACGCGAAAGCATCGGCTGGCGACGCGGCTGGACCCTATGAGAGAGCAGCCGGTCCCACGCGGCTGAGTCCCCGAAACGGTGCTCGGGCGGGCCGAGCATCACCATGACGGCGGCTGGCAGTCGGTCACGGTTGCTGCCGGCGCAGCGCGGCCTGGAAGGCGTTCCACGCGGTGGGGTTGAGTACGAGGACGGGCCCGGCGGCCCGCTTCGAGTCGCGGACGGCGACGGTGCCGGGGACGTTACGGGCCACCTCTACGCACTCCTGACCATTGTTCCCGCCGCTGTAGCTGGACTTGACGAACTCATACGCGGGCACGCGGTCTACAGCTCCTTGAGGATTCCGTCGATGAGCACAAGCGAGTTGCGCTGTGCGAGCGCGACTCGCGTCATGCGATCGAAGAGCCGGTCATGGCGCTCGGCATCAGTATCGCTCTCCAGCCACAGAGTGGTCGAGGTGGTATCCATGTGGACCACATCGAGCGCCCCGGGTTCGGCGAAGGACACGATGGTGAACGCGCTCGTCATGCCGGGGTGCGCACCCGCGAGGTAGGGCATGATCTGGAGTCTCACGTTCGGGCGGCGGGCCATGTCCATCAGGTGGCCGAGCTGCTCCCTCATCACCTGTCGCCCGCCGACGAGTTGGCGCAGCGCGCTCTCCTGAACGAGCGCCCACAGCTCCAGCGGGCGGTCACCGGTAAGGCGGGCCTGCCGGGCCATACGGGCCTCGACGAAGGGTTCGATCTCGTCCGGGTCCTCCCAGGACCCGTTGCCCACGGCCAGCGCACGGGCGTAGTCGGCGGTTTGCAGGAGCCCCGGCACGATGGCCAGTTGCCAAGTCCGCAGCCCCGTGGCGATGTCCTCCAGCGCCACGTACTCGACCATCGCGTCGAGTCCCGGGTACTGGTTCCACCAGCCGCTGGCCTTGCGGCGTTCGCGGTCGGTCTTGGCGAGCGCCAGCAGCCTGCCCACCGTGGTCTCGTCGGTCTCGCCGTAGAGGTGGCAGAGGGCCCTGACGTCCGGGTCCCGCATGGGCACAAGCCCGCGCTCGATCTTCGCGACCTTGGCGACCGACGCGGTCAGCGCCTCCGCCGCGTGCGCCTGGCGCAACGAACGCGCCTCCCGCATGCGCAGCAGCTCGCCGCCCAGGCGGCGTCCGAGCACGGTGGAGACCGTACGGCCCCGATCCGGATTGCTACCCGCCACAGCCCACTCCCTCCCACGCGGTCCGCCTCAGTCTGAAGCTCCGATCCCTCGAACACCAATTAGGGCAGAAAATTCTCTGCGCGAATCACTTGCTGCCCATGCGCAGGCTCCACTACTTTCGGTTGCACGCAGATCACGCAGTGATACGCAGCGGAAGCGCACCGCCGTGCCTGCACAGGCACCGGCCGGCAATGCCACCGCTCCACCCAGAGAGGCCCCCGCTATGACCGCAGCCCAAGCCCTCCCCGACAGCAACCCCCCACTCCACGAGGACCGGCTCGACTACACCCCCACCGCCCGCAGCGTCACCCTCGCCCGGCGACGTGCCGCGCGGCTCGTCACCGCCTGGGGGCACCCCGAGCGCGCCGGGGAAGTCGCCCTCCTCGTATCCGAGTTGGCCACCAACGCGCTGATCCACGGCAGCCTGCGGGGGCGGCTCATCCGGGTGCGGGTCGTCCTCACCAGTGCCGCCCTCCGCGTGGAGGTCACCGACCCCCGGGGTGAGCGGCTGCCCGGGATTCGGGCGGCCGGCGGCGACGAGTGCTACGGGCGGGGGCTCGTCATCGTGGACGCCGTCGCCGACCGATGGGGCGTCGAGCCCCACACCGTCGGGAAGACCGTGTTCGCCGAACTGCGCCTCGCCACCGTCACCCCGCGACCTCGCGCCGCAGCGTGAACCAGAACGTCGGGAACGGATTCGTGCCCGGGGTCACGTCGGTCAGGCGCCACCCCGCGAACCGGGTCTCCAGCTCGTCGGCGGTGACGCCCGAGATCGGGTCGTCGAACACGTCGGGCCCGTACCCGAACATCAGCAGCGTCGCCCCCGGGGCGGCCCGCTCCGTGAGGCCGGCCGCGTACGCGTCGCGGCGGTGCGCGGGGATGCCGCAGTAGCAGCTCAGGTCGAAGAACAGGTCGTACGGGCCGGGCGCACCCACCTCGCCGAGCCGGGTGGCGTCCCCGCAGAGGATGTCGACGTCGACACCGGCCGCCTCGGCCCGCTCCCTCGCCTGCCGCACCGCACGGTCGACCAGATCGACGGCCGTCACCCGCCAGCCGTGGCGGGCCAGGTACACCGCATTGGTCCCCATGCCGCAGCCGAGCTCCAGGGCACGTCCCGGCCCGGGCGCGCCGGGCCCCTCCACCAGGGCGACGAGTTCGGGCGGGGTGACACCGGTGTCCCACGGCGGAGCACCGTCCCGGTAGTAGTCCTCCAGCATGCGTCGTACGGCGGCCTCCTGGTCGAGTTCGGCGGCCGTGCTGGGCTCACTCATCGCTCCTCCAGAATACTAGAGTCGAACTTCAGTGTTCGACTCTAGATATAGGCTCGCACCATGGACAGCGTCAAGGGACCCGGCACGCGGAACGCCAAGCGCCCCGACGGGCGGGCGGAGCGTTCACGGCTCACCCGGGAGAAGATCGTCACGGCGGCACGGGAGCTGTTCGTCGCGCAGGGGTACGGGGCGACGAGCCTCCAGGAGGTGGCGGACCGCGCCGGTGTGGCCGTCCAGACCGTGTACTTCGTGTTCCGGAACAAGCGCGCGCTGTTCAAGGACGTCGTCGACACGACGATCGCGGGCGACGCCGAACCGGTCGCCACGATGAACCGGGACTGGTTCCGCGACGCCTGCGCCGCACGTACCGCGAGGGAACAAGTAGCCGCCCACGTAAAGGGCGTGCGCGAGATCCTCGGCAGGGTCGCACCGATCGTGCCGGTCATCGCGACGGCCTCCGCGACGGATCCGGAGATCGCCGCGCAGTGGCCGGCGGACCCGGACCCGCGTTACGTCGTCCAGCGCGCGGCGGCCGAGGCGCTGGTCCGTAAGCCCGACGTGCTCCCCGGCGTCGACGCGGACCGCGCCGCCGACCTGCTGTACGGGCTGCTCAGCCCGGAGTTGTACCTGGTCCTCGTCCGCGACCGGGGATGGGCGCCCGACGCCTGGGAGGAGTGGGCCCGTACGACCCTGACCGCCCAGCTCTGCGGCGGGGCCGGTTGACCGCCCGGGCCCGGCGCCGGGACGAACGCCGCTACCGCGCCGGGCCTCCGGTGGACGCCGGACGAAGCGTACGGCTCAGCCGCCCTGCCCCGCGCTGCCGATCGGGCCGACCCTCACCGGGTCGCCGGAACCGTCCGTGACGGGCAGCGAGGGCTTGCCCGGCCAGGGGAGGGTGACCGGCTTCGTCTCGTTGGGCGGGGTCACCACCAGGCCGGTGATGCGGACGCCGGAGCCCCCCGTCTCGTTCAGCGGGTAGGTGACGGAGAAGGCGATCGACTTCCCGCTCTTGAGGACGTACGGATCTCCGGGCTCACCCTTGCGCTCGGCGGACAGCGTTCCCGCGTCGGTCTTCAGGTCGACGCCCGCGAATCCCGCGATCACACAGTCCTGACCACTGGTGTTCTTCATCTCCACCGCGACGGTCCCGTCGCGGTCGCCGTCGATGAAGTTGTCGATCGCCGTGATCTTCAGCCCGTCGGTGCGGCACTTGGCGGCCGTGCCGGACTGGTCGGTCCCGGTCCCGGCAGAGTCGTCCTTCCCGCCGGAACTCGCCTCGGGGGAGGCCGGGTCCGAGCCGCCCGAGCCCGAATCACCGCTGGACGGGGACGCGGTCGCCACGGACGACGGGTCGGTCTGCGCCGCGGCATCGTCGTCGTTCTGGCAGGCCGTGAGCGAGAGTCCTGCGGCGACGGCCAGGGCGGCGAAGGTGATCTTGTGAGCGCGCATCGTTTCGTCCTCGGTATCCGTTGACAGTTCCGATCAGCAAGAACCGTCCGGGGCGGGTACCCGTTGCGCCCAACCGGTGTCTCATACACCCTTGTTACAAAGCCGAGGGGCCCGCGCGAACCTCGCGCGGGCCCCTCGTACGGACGACTACGCCCAGGTGATCAGCCGCTTCGGCTGCTCCAGGATCGCGGCGATGTCCGCCAGGAACTTGGAGCCCAGCTCGCCGTCGATGAGACGGTGGTCGAACGACAGGGCCAGCGTGGTCACCTGACGGGGCTTCACCTTGCCCTTGTGGACCCACGGCTGGAGCTTGATCGCGCCGACCGCGAGGATCGCGGACTCGCCCGGGTTGAGGATCGGCGTACCGGTGTCGACGCCGAAGACGCCCACGTTGGTGATGGTCACCGTGCCGCCCGCCATCGCGGCCGGGGACGTCTTGCCGTCCCGGGCCGTGGCGACCAGCTCACCCAGGGACGCGGCCAGCTGCGGCAGCGTCTGGTCGTGGGCGTCCTTGATGTTCGGGACGATCAGGCCGCGCGGGGTGGCGGCGGCGATGCCCAGGTTCACGTAGTGCTTCTGGACGATCTCCTGGTTCGCCTCGTCCCAGACCGCGTTGACCCCGGGGTTCCGCTTGATCGCGACCAGGAGGGCCTTGGCGATGACGAGGAGCGGGTTGACCCGCACCCCCGCCATGTCCTTGTCCTCCTTCAGCTCCGCCACGAGCTTCATCGTGCGCGTCACGTCGACGGTCACGAACTCGGTGACGTGCGGAGCGGTGAACGCGCTGCCGACCATCGCCTGCGCGATCGCCTTGCGGACGCCCTTGACCGGGATACGCGTCTCGCGGGCACCCTGCTGAACAGGAACTTCCGCTTCCGCGACCACAGGCGCCACGGACGGCGCCGAAGGAGCCGCAGGTGCCTCCGGTGTCGCCGCCGCGTGCACGTCCTCGCGCGTGATGACACCGCCGACGCCGGTCGGGGTGACCGTCGCCAGGTCGATGCCCAGGTCCTTCGCGAGCTTGCGGACCGGCGGCTTGGCCAGCGGACGGGCCTCCGGAATCGCGGCCGTGCCCTGCCCGTTGAGCTCGGCCTGCACCGCGGCGGGCGCGGCGGCCGGGGGCGCGGTCTCGGCGCCCTTGCGGGCCCGGCGCTTCGTGGAGGACTCGGCCACCCCGTAACCCACCAGGACGGGCTGGCGGCCCTTGGGCGCCTCGGCCTCGGGGGCCGGGGCGGCGGCGGGCTCCTCGGCAACGGGGTCTCCCGACCCCGGCGCCACGTCCACCGCGATGATCACCTGGCCCACGTCGACCGTGGTGCCCTCGGGGAAGCGCAGTTCGTGGACGACGCCGTCGAACGGGATCGGCAGCTCGACGGCGGCCTTCGCGGTCTCGACCTCACAAACGACCTGGCCGTCCGTGACGGTGTCGCCGGGCTGTACGTACCACTTGAGGATCTCGGCCTCGGTCAGTCCCTCGCCCACGTCGGGCATCTTGAACTCACGGAAGCGAGCAGCGTTGGAAGTGTCGGTCATCGTGGTCACGCTCCTCTCTCCTCAGTACGCCAGCGAGCGGTCGACGGCGTCGAGCACCCGGTCCAGGCCCGGCAGGTACTCCTCCTCCAGGCGCGCCGGCGGGTACGGCGCGTGGTAGCCGCCGACCCGCAGCACGGGCGCCTCCAGGTGGTAGAAGCACCGCTCCGTGATGCGGGCGGCGATCTCGGCCCCGGAGCCGTAGAAGACGGGCGCCTCGTGGACGACGACCAGGCGGCGGGTCTTCTCGACGGACGCCTGGATGGTGTCGAAGTCGATCGGGGACATCGAGCGCAGGTCCACGACCTCCACCGACTTGCCCTCCTCCTGGGCGGCCGCGGCGGCCTCCAGGCAGACCTTGACCATCGGGCCGTACGCGGCGAGCGTGAGGTCCGTGCCGGTGCGGGCGACGGCGGCCGCGTGCAGCGCGCCCGGGATGGACTCGGTGTCGACCTCGCCCTTGTCCCAGTAGCGCCGCTTCGGCTCGAAGAAGATGATGGGGTCGTCGCTCTGGACGGCCTGCTGCATCATCCAGTACGCGTCCGACGCGTTGGACGGGGAGACCACCTTCAACCCCGCGACGTGCGCGAACAGCGCCTCGGGCGACTCGCTGTGGTGCTCGACGGCGCCGATGCCGCCGCCGTACGGGATGCGCACGACGACCGGGAGCTTGATCTTGCCGAGCGCGCGGGCGTGCATCTTCGCGAGCTGCGTGACGATCTGGTCGTACGCGGGGAAGACGAAGCCGTCGAACTGGATCTCCACGACGGGCCGGTAGCCGCGCAGGGCCAGGCCGATCGCCGTACCGACGATGCCGGACTCGGCGAGCGGGGTGTCGATGACGCGGTCCTCGCCGAAGTCCTTCTGGAGGCCGTCGGTGATCCGGAAGACGCCGCCGAGCTTGCCGACGTCCTCACCCATGATGAGGACCTTCGGGTCGGTGTCGAGGGCCTTGCGCAGCGACTCGTTGAGCGCCTTGGCGAGGGACATCTTTTCCACGGCCATGGTTACTCGCCCTCCTCGGCGAACGATGCCTGGTAGGCGGCGAACTCGGCGCGCTCCTCGTCGACGAGCGGGTTGCCATCGGCGTAGGCGTGGTCGAAGATCGCCATCCGGTCCGGGTCGGGCATCGCCCGTACCGCCTCGCGGACGCGCTTGCCGAGGGTCTCGCTCTCCTCGTCCAGGGCGGTGAAGAACGCCTCGTCGGCCGCGCCCTGCTTCTCCAGGTACGTACGCAGGCGCAGGATCGGGTCCTTCGCCTCCCAGGACGCGCGCTCCTCGTCGGCCCGGTACTTCGTCGGGTCGTCCGAGGTGGTGTGCGCGCCCATGCGGTATGTGAACGCCTCGACCAGGGTCGGGCCCTCGCCGCGCCGGGCCCGCTCCAGGGCGGAACGGGTGACGGCCAGGCAGGCCAGGACGTCGTTGCCGTCGACCCGGACACCGGGGAAGCCGAAGCCCTGGGCGCGCTGGTAGAGCGGCACCCGGGTCTGCTTCTCGGTGGGCTCGGAGATCGCCCACTGGTTGTTCTGGCAGAAGAAGACGACGGGGGCGTTGTAGACGGCGGAGAAGGTGAACGCCTCCGCCACGTCGCCCTGGCTGGAGGCGCCGTCGCCGAAGTACGCGATCACGGCCGAGTCCGCGCCGTCCTTGGCCACGCCCATGGCGTAACCCGTGGCGTGCAGGGTCTGCGAGCCGATGACGATCGTGTACAGGTGGAAATTGTTGGTGTTCGGGTCCCAGCCGCCGTGGTTCACACCGCGGAACATCCCGAGCAGATTGGTCGGATCGACGCCCCGGCACCAGGCCACACCGTGCTCACGGTAGGTCGGAAAGACGTAGTCGTCGTCGCGCAGGGCCCGGCCGGAGCCGATCTGGGCGGCCTCCTGGCCCAGCAGCGAGGCCCACAGGCCCAGCTCGCCCTGGCGCTGGAGGGCGGTGGCCTCGGCGTCGAAGCGGCGGGTCAGGACCATGTCCCGGTACAGGGCGCGCAGTTCGTCCGCGCTCAGGTCGATCGAGTAGTCCGGGTGCTCGACCCGCTCGCCCTCGGGCGTCAGCAGCTGTACGAGCTCGGGCGTCGAACCCTCCGGCGTCTTCGCGGGCGTTTTCGCGGCGCTGGTCCGCTTGCTGCTGCGTCGCGGTTTACGCGCGGCAGCAGTGCTCTCCACGGTCACGTGCGTGCTCCTCCGTCGGTCCGGCCCCCGGGGTCTGCCGGGAGACCAGTGCGGCTCGCCTGTGTCCGTACCCGTGCACGGGGTGGGTGCCGCTCGGTCCGGGAAACAGGCGTGACAGGTGCCCCGGCGAGCGCCCTGTCCAAGGCACGTTACCCAGTGGTTCCCGTATCTGCGAAACCCTCCCTGACCTGCGATTTTGCTTGGATATCCAAGTAAATCGAGGAATTCGGGAAGCCTCGCTGGTCACAGCACTGATCACAGCCTCGCAGGCCGCCGGAACAACGGCACGTTATCCCGCCCGGCAGCGGCAGGGAAGGGGTGAGTGTGTGAGACTGCGATTGTGCGCGAAAATGGAAAAATCACCGTATTCCTACTCGACGATCATGAAGTGGTCCGGCGCGGGGTCCACGAGCTGCTCTCGATGGAGGACGACATCGAGGTGGTCGGCGAGGCCGGCACGGCGGCCGACGCACTGGTGCGGATTCCGGCGGTCCACCCCGATGTGGCCGTGCTCGACGTCCGCCTGCCGGACGGCAGCGGGGTCGAGGTCTGCCGCGAGATCCGCTCGCAGGACGACTCCATCCACTGCCTGATGCTGACCTCTTACGCGGATGACGAGGCGCTGTTCGACGCGATCATGGCGGGTGCGTCGGGCTATGTGCTCAAGGCGATCCGGGGCAACGAACTGCTGGCGGCGGTACGGGACGTGGCGGAGGGGAAGTCGCTGCTGGACCCGGTCGCGACCGCGCGCGTGCTGGAGCGGCTGCGCGACGGGAAGCGCGGGCGGGACGACGAGAAGCTGGCGAACCTCACGGACCAGGAGCGCAAGATCCTGGACCTGATCGGCGAGGGGCTGACCAACCGGGTCATCGGCGAACGGCTCCACCTCGCCGAGAAGACGATCAAGAACTACGTGTCCAGCCTGCTCTCCAAGCTGGGCATGGAGCGCCGCTCGCAGGCCGCCGCCTACGTGGCACGGCTCCAGGCCGAGAAGCGCTGAGAGGGGACTTTGGTCCCGGCGAAACGGGGGCCCCGGCCTCTTATACGGGCCACACGCCCTGGCCGACAGTGGAAGGCATGTCCACCGAGGAACTCCACGCGATCGACCTGCTCGGCCGGGTCCCCTACGGCCGGCTGGCGACCAGCATGCGGGCCCTCCCGATGCTGACGGTGGCCCGGCACATCGTCATCGACGGGCGCGTCGTGCTGCGCATGCACAGCGGGCTCGGCCACCACGGCGCATGCGACGGCGCGGTCGTGGCCTACGGCGCGGACAACTTCAACACCGCCCCCGTCGGCACCGAGGACCTGTGGTCCGTGCAGTTCACCGGGCCCGCGCGGGTCGTCGAGCCGACCCCCGCCCAGCGCGAGCGCTTCGGGCCGCCGCCCGTCGAGGTCAACGGCGAGCCGTTCGCCCCCTCGTACCTCTGGCTCGAACCCCACTTCGTCACGGTGCACACTCTGGACTTCCACGCAAGCCGGCAGATCCGCAACGCAGCGTGATCTAACATCTGACGCGTGTCGCGCTCATCTGTCGCCTTCCCGCCGGTTCCGCCGGTCGGCGAGGTGCTCCGCCGCTACCCGGACGCCGGTACGCCGCTCACCTGCACCCCGCTCTCCCAGGGCCTGCTCAACCACGGTTACCGGGTGTCCACCACGCGGGGCTCGTACTTCCTCAAGCACCACTCGGACGACACCACCCGCGCCCGCGCCACCATCGTCCGCCAGCACCGCGCGACCCGCCGCCTCCAGTCACTCGGAGTGCCCGTCGCCCCGCCCGTCCGGGCCCGCGACGGCGAGACCGTCACCGAGATCGGCGGCCGCTGCTACGCCCTCCACCCCTGGGTCGACGGGCTGCACCGGGGCGGCGCCCAGCTCACCCTCGCCCAGTCGACGCGTCTCGGGACGCTCCTCGGAGCCGTACACACGGGTCTTGCGCGGGTCATGGGATCCGAGCGCGACACGGGGACCGGCGGCGGGCATCCGCCCGGGTACGCGAGCCCGGAGGCGGCCGACACCTTCGCGCTGATCGGCGACCTGCTCGCCGCCGCGCGCGGACGCGCCGGGCGGGACGCCTTCGACGAGCTCGCCGAGCACCGGCTGCGCGAGCGGCGCACTCTGCTGGAACGGTACGCCGACCGGCGGCCGCCCGACCCGGGGGCGCCCGCGACCGGCTGGGTGCACGGCGACTTCCACCCGCTGAACGTGCTCTACCGGGGCGCCGACCCGGTCGCGATCCTGGACTGGGACCGGCTGGCCGTCCAGCCCCGGGCGGAGGAGGCGGTCCGGGCGGCGGCGATCTTCTTCGTGCAGCCGGCCGGCGCTCTGGACCTGGCGAAGGTGCGCGCCTATGCCCGGGCCTACCGGCGGGCGGCCGGGGCGGACGCCGGCGAGCTGGCGGCGGCGGTGCACCGGGTCTGGTGGGAACGGCTCAACGACTTCTGGATACTGCGCTGGCGCTACTGCCTGGACGACCGGAGGGCCGACCCGCAGTTCCCCGCGGTGTCGGCCCTGGCGGTCTGGTGGACCCGTGAGTACGAGGCGGTGCGCGCGGCCTTCACGGGGTGAGCGGGGGTCAGTGAGCGGGGCTCAGTTGCCCGTTCCCGTGCCCGCCGTGCCCGCCGTCGTCCCGGCGGAGGCGCCTTCGGCGACGCCGCCCGGGGCGCCCTCCGAACCTTCGGCCGCGCCCTCGCTGGCACCGGCGTCGGTGCCCTCGCTGGTACCCGTGGTGCCGCCGTCGCTGGTACCGGTGCTGCCGCCCTCGGTGGTCGTACCGGTGTTGCCGGTGTTCCCCGTACCGCCGTTGTTGGAACCGTTGCCGCCGTTTCCGTTGGAACCGTTGCCGTTCCCGCCGGAGCCGTTGTCGTTGCCGCCGTTGTCCGTGCCGCCCGTGCCCGGCTGGGGCGAGCTGGCGGACGGGGACTCGGAGGTCTCGCTCGGGGTGGGCGACGGCGACCAGGTGTCGTCGTCCCAGCCGCCGCCGGTGCTGTCGCCCGGCTGCTGGGTGTCGTCCTGGGTGTCGTCGGGCGTCGGGGTGGGGGAGTCCTCCGTCGGCGTCGGCGTGCTGGAGGTCTCCGTGGGCTGCTTCTCGTGCTTCTGGCCGCCGCCGTTCGCCGCGTTGAGCGCGATGGCCACGCCCGCACCGACCGCGATCAGGGCGAGCACGACGAACAGCCACAGCTTGCCGCGGCCGCCACCGCCCTGCCGGGTGCTGCCCCCGTCGTAACCCCCGTCGTCCGGGTTCATCGGCGGCAGGATCGGGGACTGCGAGGTGTCGCCGTGCTGCGGGTAGCCGCCCATGGCGCGGGTGCCGGCCATGCCGCCGGGCGGGGTGCCGGGGCCGTCGTTGAGGACGACCGGGCCGGTGTTCCACGTGCCGGTGTGGCCGCCCTGCACCTGGAGCATCTGCAGGCCGTACTGGACCAGGCCGCGCATCTCCTCGGCGCTCTGGAAGCGGTCGTCCGGGTCCTTCGCCAGCGAGCGCATGACGAGCCCGTCCAGCTCCGGCGGCACCGAATCCAGGATGTTCGACGGCGGGACCGGGGTGTCCTGCACATGCTGGTACACCACGGACAGCGGCGTCTCACCCGTGAACGGGGGCCGCAGCGCCAGCAGTTCGTACAGCAGGCAGCCGGTGGCGTACAGGTCGGAGCGGTGGTCGACGGCCTTGCCGAGCGCCTGCTCGGGGGAGAGGTACTGCGGCGTGCCCATGACCATGCCGGTCTGGGTCATCGTGGACTGCGCGCCGTGCAGCGCGCGGGCGATGCCGAAGTCCATCACCTTGACCGCGCCGGAGTGCGTGATGATCACGTTGGCGGGCTTGATGTCGCGGTGCACGATGCCGTGCTGGTGCGAGTAGGCCAGCGCCTCCAGGACCCCGGAGACGATGATCAGCGCCTGCTCCGGCGGCGGGGCCTCGGCGTTGATCAGCAGGTCGCGGATGGTGCGGCCCTCGACCAGCTCCATCACGATGTACGGGACGGTCTGGCCGGCGACGGTGTCCTCGCCGGAGTCGTACACGGCGACGACCGCGTGGTGGTTGAGCCCGGCGACCGACTGCGCCTCGCGCGTGAAACGGGCCTTGGAGACCGGGTCCTCGGCGAGGTCGGAGCGGAGCAGCTTCACCGCGACGGTGCGCCCGAGCCGGACGTCCTCCGCCGCGAACACCTCGGCCATGCCGCCCCGGCCGAGCCGGTGGGTCAGCCGGTAGCGTCCGTCGCCGACGACCCCGCCGATGCCCCAGGAATCGGTGCCATCCGGAACGCCGCCGCCGTTTGCTTCGGGTTCGGGTGCCATCAGTCCTCGCCGTCGTATCTGTCCGCGTCTGTCCGCGCGTCCGCGCGTCCGCGGGGTCTCACGGTGCCTTGCTGCGTCGCCGGCTTCGCTGCCGGCCGCATTGCCCCGTCACGCTACAGCCTCGGTAGGACAGGCCGATTCGGCGCCGGACCGGCCATCCAATCGGCTGGCGCGCCGCCGACGCAAATTCCATGCTGATCCTGTAACGCTTCCGAGACGCTTCCAGCGCGTACGGTCACGGAACGGGCACCCGGCTTGACGTGTCGTACCCCTACGGCAGACTTGGCCAGTAATTACGGATGATCGCGTGAGTCGCGCGCCGAGTTCCCGGGAGTCGCGCGCCGAGGGGGAAGCAAGTCATGAGCCACGACGGCGGACACGGTTCGCAGGGTCGTTACGCGGGCGGGTCCGTCGCCGGCGGCCGCTACCAGCTGCGCGACCTGCTCGGCGAAGGCGGGATGGCGTCCGTATACCTGGCGTACGACTCCGCCCTCGACCGGCAGGTCGCGATCAAGACACTCCACACCGAGCTGGGCCGCGAGCAGTCGTTCCGTGAGCGCTTCCGCCGCGAGGCCCAGGCCGTGGCCAAGCTCCAGCACACCAACATCGTCTCGGTGTTCGACACGGGCGAGGACGAGCTCGGCGGCGCGCTGATGCCGTACATCGTCATGGAGTACGTCGAGGGCCAGCCGCTCGGTTCGGTGCTCGCGGCCGACATCCGCTCCCAGGGCGCCATGCCGGCCGACAAGGCGCTCAAGGTGACCTCGGACGTGCTGGCCGCGCTCGACACCAGCCACGAGATGGGCCTGGTGCACCGCGACATCAAGCCGGGCAACGTCATGGTGACCAAGCGCGGTGTCGTGAAGGTCATGGACTTCGGCATCGCCCGCGCCATGCAGTCGGGCGTGACGTCGATGACGCAGACCGGCATGGTCGTCGGCACCCCGCAGTACCTCTCCCCCGAGCAGGCCCTCGGCCGGGGCGTCGACGCGCGCTCCGACCTGTACTCGGTCGGCATCATGCTCTTCCAGCTGCTGACCGGGCGGCTCCCCTTCGACGCGGACTCCCCGCTCGCCATCGCGTACGCGCATGTGCAGGAGGAGCCGGTCGCCCCGTCGGCGATCAACCGCTCGGTGACGCCGGCGATGGACGCGCTCGTCGCCCGCGCGCTGAAGAAGAACCCGAACGAGCGCTTCCCGAGCGCCGCGGCCATGCAGGACGAGATCGCCCGCGTGCTGAGCGCCGGCACCCACACCGGTGCCCCGGTGATCGTCGGGGACGCCGGTGCCCCTGCCAACAGCGGTTCCGGCGTCGGCTCGGCGGTCTTCCCGCCCGTCGACCAGTCCGCGCCGGCCCCGCAGAGCGTCCAGACGCCGTACCAGCCGGGCCCGTACCAGACCCCCGGCCCGTACGGCCCGGCGACGCCGGCGCCCGTCACGAACCCGTCGTACGGCTACCCGCAGACGGGCGCCCCGGCCTACCAGAGCCCGGCACCGATGCAGCACCAGACGCCCGCGCCGTACACGGTGTCCCACCAGGCGCCCGCTTCGGGCGGCGGCTCCAAGCGGAACATGCCGGTGATCATCGGCTCGATCGTCGTGGCCCTGGTCGCGATCGGCGGCCTGATCACGGTCATCGCACTCAACGGCGACGACAAGGGCGGCGCGGACGCCAAGGCCACCGAGTCCCCGGCCGGCGATCACCGCGATCCGGAGCGGAACCGGACGATCGAGACCGAGAAGTGCACGGACGCGGACGAGAATCTCGACGATCCGAGCAAGGTCGACGCTCCGAACTTCATGTACAAGGACATCCTCTCGGTGCGCGCCTGCGCGGACGCGGCGGGCTGGACGCTCAAGGTGAAGAAGGTCCCGGGCAACGCGTACGCGGAGGACCAGGTCGTCAATCAGTTCCCGTCGTCCGGGGCCGCGATGTCGGAGACCGGCGCGCACTTCGAGCTGGAGATCGCGACGGGGGACCCCGCGTAGTTCCCCGCCCGCGGGCGGGAGCCATCCGTACGCCTCACCCGGGATGCCGGTCGTGCCGTCGCGTGTGACGGTGACCGCATGGCTTCGGGACGGCTCCGCGCGCGCTCCTCTCGGGGCGTGGCCTGCCTGGCGCTGACGGCGGCCGCGTCCCTGGGGGCGGCGGCTCCGGGCGCCTCGGGGACGCCTTCGTCCTCCGCTTCTCCTTCGCCGGGCGCTTCCTCTTCGTCCTCCGCTTCTCCTTCGTCCTCCGCTTCTCCTTCGTCCTCCGCTTCTCCTTCGCCGGGCGCGTCCCGGCCCGTTGACGCGCAGTCTCCGCTCGCCGGGTGGCCCGCCGGGGCGGGGCGGCAGCGGCCCGGGCGGTCGGCCGCCGAGGTGGCGCGGCAGGACGCGCTGGAGGACCGGGAGCCGCGGCCCTCGCCCTCCGAATCCGCCGCCGTGCCGGTCTTCACCCCCGACCCGGCCGACTTCCGCGATCCCCCGCCCGAAGGCCGGCAGGCCCTGAGCGGGACGACCGTGCGGCGGTTCCAGCAGCTGTCGCTCGGCGCGGGAATCGCCCTGGTCGGGCTGGGTCTCGGCTTCCTGGCCCTGCGGATGCGCCGGGCCCGCTGACCGTGCGGGGCTCCTTCCGAACCGCTCCCCGAAGACTTGCGTTGATCAACATACTCGGTATACATACTCAGTATGTCGATCCGTCATGGGCTCCTCGCCCTCCTGGAGCGCGGGCCGCGTTACGGCTCCCAGCTCCGCACCGAATTCGAATCGCGCACCGGCGCCACCTGGCCGCTCAACGTCGGGCAGGTGTACACGACGCTGAGCCGGCTGGAGCGCGACGGCCTGGTCGTCCAGGACGGCGAGGACGACCAGGGCCACGCCCTCTACTCGATCAGCGACGCCGGGCGCACCGAGCTGCGCGCCTGGTTCGAGACGCCGGTCGACCGCAGCAACCCGCCCCGTGACGAGCTGGCCATCAAGCTGGCCATGGCGGTCGGGGCGCCCGGCGTCGACATCAAGGCCGTCATCCAGGCCCAGCGCCACCACACGGTGAAGGCCATGCAGGACTACACCCGCCTCAAGGCGCGGTCCCTCGCCCAGGCCCCCGCCAACCGCGACGAGGTGGCGTGGCTGCTCGTCGTGGAGCAGCTGATCTTCCAGGCCGAGGCCGAGGCGCGCTGGCTCGACCACTGCGAGGCCCGGCTGATCCGTCTCGCCGAGGCCGCCGCCACGGAGCCGGAGGAGAGCCCGTCCCCGGGCCCGGCCGCCCGCACCGCCGCGCGGCCCTCCGCCCGCTCCCGCACGCGCCGCTGAGTCCGGCGCCTCTACATCCACCGTTCCGAGAGGGAACCATGTCCCTGCACGTCCCGTCGCCGTACGCCCCGCCGCTGCCGGTGGACGCACCGGTGCTCGAACTCCGCTCGCTCACCCGCACCCACGGCACCGGCATCGCCGAGGTCCAGGCGCTGCGCGGCATCAGCCTGTCGGTGCACGCCGGTGAGCTCGTCGCCGTCATGGGCCCGTCCGGCTCCGGCAAGTCCACCCTGCTCACCCTCGCCGGCGGTCTCGACACCGCGAGCGGCGGCCAGGTGATCATCGAGGGCCAGGACATCTCCGCGCTCGGCCGCAAGGGCCTCGCCGCCCTGCGCCGCCGCAGCGTCGGCTACGTCTTCCAGGACTACAACCTGATCCCCGCCCTGACCGCCGCCGAGAACATCGCCCTGCCCCGCGAGCTCGACGGCGTCTCGGTCCGCAGGGCCCGCAGGGAGGCCCGCGCCGCGCTGGAGGAGATGAAGCTCCTGGAGATCGCGGACCGCTTCCCGGACGAGATGTCCGGCGGCCAGCAGCAGCGCGTCGCCATCGCCCGCGCGCTGGTGGGCGACCGGCGCCTGGTCCTCGCCGACGAGCCGACCGGGGCACTCGACTCCGAGACCGGCGAGACCGTCCTCGCGCTCCTGCGCAACCGCTGCGACCAGGGCGCCGCCGGGGTGATGGTCACGCACGAACCGCGTTACGCGGCCTGGGCGGACCGGGTCGTCTTCCTCCGGGACGGTTCGATCGTGGACCAGACACTGACGGCCGGGGCCGACTCGCTGCTGGCCGCCGGGGGAGCCGAGTGAGCCTCTTCACGGGGTGGCGCGCCGCCCTCCGGATAGCCCGCCGCGACGCCCTGCGGGCCAAGGGCCGCAGCGCCCTGGTGGTCGCGATGATCGCGCTGCCGGTCCTCGGGGTGACGGCCGCCGACATCACGTACCGCAGCGCGGATCTGAGCCCGGCCGAGGAGCTGACGGCCGAGATCGGCGCGGCCGACGCGGTGTACAGCGATGTCGGCCTGGGTCCGATCCAGCAGATGCCCGACGGCAACATGTACGACAGGGCGAGCGGCAAGGAGCCCTCCGAGGCACCGAAGCCGGTCGACATGCGCGCCGTGTTCCCGAAGGGCGTACGGGCGATCAGCGAGCAGTCCGTGTCCGCGACCGTCACCACCTCGTACGGCATCGCGAGCACCGAGATCATCGAGCTCAGGACCTCGGACCGGATGGCCCGGAGCCGGATCGACCTCGCCGGGGGCGCGTTCCCGCGTTCCACCGGCGAGCTGGTGGCCACCGAGGCGTTCCTGAAGTCGGCGGGCCTGCATGTGGGCTCCGACGTCACGGTGACGACCTCCGGCAGGAAGTACACGATCACCGGCGCGGTGGAGCTGCCCGCCGACCTGGACGCGAAGGCGCTGTACGCGGAACCGGGCGCGGTGATCGCCCCTTGGGCGGCCCTGGCGAAGCACGACAAGAAGGTGCCGGCGCCCCAGCCGGGCGAGACGCGGTGGCTGGTCGAGGGGGCCGGGGAGGCCGGGATCGGCTGGCAGGACGTGCTGGCCGCCAACAAGGCCGGTGCCCTCGTCACCTCCCGGCAGGTCTTCGAGAACCCGCCGCCGGACTCCGAGATCCCGCTGCTGCGGACGAACCCGCAGTACGCCGCCGACCGCAGCTTCACGTCCGACGAGACCAGCACCGCGCTGATCACCGTGGTCGCGATGGCGCTCCTGGAGGTCGTGCTGCTGGCCGGGCCCGCGTTCGCCGTCGGCGCCCGCCGCTCCCGGCGCCAGCTCGGCCTGCTCGGCACGTGCGGCGGCGACCGGAGCCAGGTCCGTGCCGTGGTCCTCGGGGGCGGTCTCGTCCTCGGCGGCGTCGGCGCGGTCGCCGGTGTCGTGACGGGTCTGGTGCTGACGGTGGTGTTCCGGCCGATGATCGAGGGCTGGGCCGGTCACCGCTTCGGCTCCCTCGCGCTGCATCCGGCCGAGCTCCTGGTCATCGCCGTGCTCGGTCTGGTCACCGGCCTGCTGGCGGCGTTCGCCCCGGCGATCGTGGCCGGCCGGCAGTCCGTGCTGGAGTCGCTGACCGGCCGGCGCGGGGTGCGCCGAAGCTCCCGGGTGCTGCCGATCACGGGCGCCTGTGTGCTCGCGCTCGGTGTGCTCATCGCCGTGTACGGGGGCACCGGCGGCAACTCCACGCTGGTCGCCGGCGGTTCGGTCGTCGCCGAGCTGGGCCTGCTGGCCTGTATCCCGGTGATCGTCGGGCTGCTGGGCCGGCTCGGGCGCAGGCTCCCGCTGTCGCCCCGGATGGCGCTGCGCGACGCGGCCCGCAACCGGGGCCGTACCGCTCCGGCGGTGGCCGCCGTGATGGCCGCGGTCGCGGGCTCCGTCGCCATCGCGACGTACATGTCCAGCAATCTGGCCGAGAACGACTACGCCTATATGCCGATGCTGACCAAGGGCACGATCGCCCTGTCGGCCGGCGACCCCGAGGCTGCCGAGCGGCTTCCGGCGGCCCGTGCCGCCGTCGAGCACGACATGGCGGTGACCGGCCGCCGGGCCGACATCTCCCGGGTCTGGGCGGGCAGCGACTGCAACGTCTACTTCGAGGAAAACGGGAAGGGCTGCGGCGCCCTCTCGCTGGTCAAGCCGACCGGCAAGGGCCACACCTGCCCGCTCGACACCGAGGGCGCCAAGGAGCTGGCCACGCGGCTCTCCGCCGACGAGCACCGCGCGATGATGCGGACCCCCGCCTGCGTGGACGTGCACAACTCCACCGGGACCTTCACCGACGACAACATCGTCGTCGGTGACGCGGCGCTGCTCGGCACGTACGTGAAGCTGCACGACCCGGCGGCGGCCGCCGCCCTGAAGGCCGGCACCCCGGTCCTGCTCAACGAGGCGTACGCGGAGAACGGCGAGGTCACCCTCAAGGCCGTCCACACGTACAACGCCAAGGACAAGAAGAACCGCAGGCTGCACCCCGGGCCCGCCCGGAAGACGACGGACCGGCTGAAGGTGTACATCGCGAAGGCCGAGTACGCCACCACGCCCGGCCTCCGCATGATCCTCCCGCAGCGGGCCGCCGAACGCCTCGGCCTGCACACGGAGCCGCTCGGCAGTGTGTACGCCGTCGGCCACGACCCCACGGACGCGGAGAGCCAGCGGGTCTCCGCGTCCATCGACCAGGCCGGGGGCGGTCTCTGGGTGCAGACCAACTCCGGGCCCAACGACCGGGGCAGCACGATCCTGCTGATCCTCACCCTGTTCGCCGGGGTGGTGACGGTGGGCGCCGCCGCGATCACGACCGGTCTGGCCAAGGCGGACGCGGAGGCCGACCTCACCACGCTCAGCGCGGTCGGCGCGCCCCCGCGCGTGCGGCGCTCGCTCTCCGGGTTCCAGTGCCTGGTGGTGGCGCTGACCGGGGTGCTGCTCGGGACGGTGGCGGGTCTGGTGCCCGCGGTGGCGCTGCGGCTGGTCGATCTGCGCGAGGCGATGGAGTACATGCGCGAGCAGCCCATGGAGTCCGCGTACACGCCGATCGTGCTGCCCTGGGCGACCATCGGCCTGCTGGCCGTGGCGGTCCCGCTGCTGGCGGGCGGCCTCGCGGCGGCCTTCACCCGCTCCCGGGTGGCCCTGGCGAGGCGGGCCGGCTGAGAAGCTGCGCCGTTCGGTGCCCCCGGGGACGGTGGATCACCCGTTTCCGGGGGCACCACAGTGTTGAACACCATGTGTGCGAGACAATGGCGGCATGGAGATGCCGAGGAATGAACGGTCGCAGGAGCACCCCCAGGTCCTCGTAGTGGGGCAGGACGGAATGGCGATCGGCGGCGGTGGCACGGACGACGAGTCGCGGGAGGTCCCGGTGACGGAGATGGTCGAGCAGCCCGCGAAGGTCATGCGGATCGGCAGCATGATCAAGCAGCTCCTGGAGGAGGTCAGGGCCGCTCCTCTCGACGAGGCGAGCCGGGTGCGGCTCAAGGAGATCCACGCCGGTTCCGTCAAGGAGCTGGAAGACGGCCTCGCGCCGGAGCTGGTGGAGGAGCTGGAGCGGCTGTCCCTGCCGTTCACCGAGGACTCGGTCCCCTCCGAGGCGGAGCTGCGGATCGCCCAGGCCCAGCTGGTGGGCTGGCTGGAGGGCCTGTTCCACGGCATCCAGACCGCGCTGTTCGCCCAGCAGATGGCGGCCCGCGCCCAGCTGGAGCAGATGCGCCGCGCCCTGCCGCCCGGCAGCGGCCCGGAGGAGGACGGCGGAATGGACCCGCACGGCCCGGTCCGCTCGGGGCCGTACCTGTAACCGACCACGCACCAAGGGCCCGGCACACGACGGTGTGCCGGGCCCTCTCCGTACGCGTGTTTTCAGGCGGTCGTCGGCGGCTGGAGCAGCACCTTGCCGATATGGGTGCTGGACTCCATGACGCGGTGGCCCTCGGCGGCGTCCCGCATCGGCACCGTGCGGTCGACCACCGGCTTCACGACGCCCTCCTCGATGAGCGGCCAGACGTGCTCGCGGACGGCCGCCACGATCGCCGCCTTCTCGGCGAGCGGGCGCCCGCGCAGCGACGTCGCGGTGACGGCCGCCCGCTTGTTGAGCAGCATGCCGAGGTTCAGCTCGCCCTTGGCGCCGCCCTGGAGCCCGATGATCGCGAGCCGGCCGTTGACGGCGAGCGCCTGCACGTTCCGGTCGAGGTACTTCGCGCCCATGAGGTCGAGGATGACGTCCGCGCCGGCCCCGGCCGTGGTCTCGCGGATCTCCTCCACGAAGTCCTGCTCGCGGTAGTCGATCAGGATGTCCGCGCCCAGTTCGGCGCAGCGCGCCAGCTTGTCGGGGCTGCCGGCGGTCACGGCGACCCGTGCGCCGACGGCCTTGGCGAGCTGGATCGCCATGGTGCCGATACCGCTGGACCCGCCGTGCACCAACAGGGTCTCGGCGGGCCGCAGATGGGCCACCATGAACACGTTGGACCAGACCGTGGCCGTCACCTCGGGCAGCGCCGCCGCCCGCACGAGGTCGAGACCCTTGGGTACGGGGAGGAGCTGGCCGGCCGGGACGGCGACCTTCTCCGCGTAACCGCCGCCCGCGAGGAGCGCGCACACCTCGTCGCCGACGGCCCAGCCGGTGACCCCGGGCCCGAGGGCCGAGACGCGGCCGGAGCACTCCAGGCCCGGGTAGGGGGACGCTCCCGGCGGCGGGTCGTAGAAGCCCTGGCGCTGGAGAACATCGGCCCGGTTGACCGCACTGGCCACGACGTCGACGAGGACCTCGCCGTCGCCGGGGACGGGATCGGGCACCTCGGCCCAGACGAGCGCCTCGGGGCCACCGGGTTCGGGGATCGTGATCGCATGCATGGCCGCGAGGCTACTCCGTGGGCGGGCCGGTCTCAGGAACGCGGGATGCCCTGGTGCGGCGGGTGGGCGGGCGGCTCGTTCGAGGCGCGGACGATGGTGATCAGGCGGTCCGTCAGCTGCAAGGGGCTCGCCGCCGGGTCGTCGTAGCCGAGGAGCCGGTGGCCCCGCAGCACGTTGACGACGAGGTCGTCGGTCTCCCGGACGCTCTTACCGACCTCGCTCTTTATCACCGGCCGTTCGACCAGATCGAGGCCGCTGCCCTGCTGGATGAGGTCCTCCATGACCGTACCCGCGCTGGGGCTGAGCACGGAGAGGCCGAGCAGCCGGCCCGCCGCGCTGGCACTGGTGATGACGGCGTCCGCCCCGGACTGGCGCAGCAGCGGGGCGTTCTCCTCCTCGCGGACCGCGGCCACGATCTTCGCGCCCCGGTTGAGCTGGCGGGCGGTCAGCGCGACCAGCACCGCGGTGTCGTCGCGCTGGGTGGCGATGATGACCTGACGGGCCTTCTGGAGCTCGGCCCGCAGCAGCACATCGCTGCGCGTGGCGTCCCCGAGGACACCGGTGAAGCCTTCGGCGTTGGCGACCTCTATCACCTTGGACGCCGGATCCACGATGACGATCTGTTCCTTGCTCAGCCCGGTGGCGCACAGGGTCTGGATGGCCGAGCGGCCCTTCGTGCCGAACCCGACGACGACAGTGTGGTCACGCAAGTTGGTTCTCCAACGCTTCAGCCGGAAGTCCTCCCGGGTCCGCTCCGTGAGGACCTCAAGGGTGGTGCCGACCAGGATGATGAGGAAGAGCACGCGCAGCGGTGTCACGAGCACCACATTGATGAGACGGGCCCCGTCGCTGTACGGGGTGATGTCGCCGTACCCGGTGGTCGAGAGGGTGACCGTCGCGTAGTACACCGAGTCCAGCAGGTCGACCTTGCCGTCGGCCGCGTCGTGGTAGCCGACCCGGTCGACCCAGACGATGAACACGGTGATGGCCAGCACCATCAGAGCCATCATCAGCCGCTTGGCGACCTGGCGTGCCGGCCCGTCCACGACCCGGCGCGGAAGCATCACCCGGGTGGGGACGACCTGTTCGTCGGCCCGCCTGGCCATGGCGTCATGGCCGGGAAGTTTCACGTGAAACACCCTTCAGTCCACGGCGTCGCCGAGGCCCACGGTAGATCGAGGATCTCCACCTCGGTGCCGGACCGTACCCCGCCCGGCTCCACGACGGCCAACCCGTCTGCGGCGGCGATCCCGCGCAGCATGGCGGGACCGTTGTAGTGCAGTGGTACGACGTGCTCTGCCCCGCCCGCGGTTCCGGGTTCTCCGGCCGCCGCCCGGTGGACCACGGGCACCAGCCGGGTGTCATGTGGGTGCCCGTGCACATCGTCGCGCACGGCCACCCGGTACGGGTCGTCGGGGGTGCGCCCGGCCAGTCCGCCGAGGAGCGGCCCGGCCAGGGTGAGCAGTCCGGAGACGGCGGCCAGGGGGTTGCCGGGCAGCCCGACGAGCCAGGGCCCGTCGGAGGGGAGCCGGGCCAGCAGCATCGGATGGCCGGGACGCACGGCGACCCCGTCGACCAGGAGCTCGGCCCCGATCCGGTCGAGGACGCGGTGGACGTGGTCGACGGGCCCGGCGGCGGTGCCACCGGTCGTGACGATCAGGTCGGCCTCGGAGCCGGTGAGCGCCTTCTCCAGAGCCTCCGCGTCGTCGCCGAGGCGCTGCGGTGGTGTGGCCTCGGCGCCCAGCGCGTGCAGCCAGGGCCCGATCATGGGGCCCAGCGCATCGCGGATCAGCCCGTCGTGCGGCAGCCCGGCGGTCAGCAGTTCGTCGCCCAGCACCAGGACGTCGACGCGCGGCCGGGCGCGGACGGGCAGCTCGTCGTACCCGGCGGCCGCCGCAAGACCGAGCACGGCGGGCGTGACGACCGTCCCGGCGGGGAGCAGGATCTCCCCCGACCGGCATTCCTGGCCGCGCGGCCGGATGTCCTGACCCTGGCTCACGGACCGCTGTGCGTACAACAGCCCCTTGGCCTCGTGCGCGTGCTCGCTGCGGATGACGGCGGTGACCTCGGCGGGGATACGGGCACCCGTGGCGATGCGCACGGCCTCCCCGTCCGGCAGCGGGGCGCGCGCGCCGTGCCCCGCGAGGATGCCGCCGCCGTCCCGGATGCGCCAGGGGCCCGGCCCCGCGACGGCCCACCCGTCCATGGCCGAGGTGTCAAAGGACGGCAGATCGGTGAGCGCGGCCAGCGGCTCCCCCAGGACCCGCCCCAACGCCGCCCCGAGCCCGAGCAGCTCGGTACGCACGGCACCCCGCTGCCCGGCCCGGGTGGCGACGGCCCGCGCCGCCCGCCAGGAGACCGCCTCGTGTTGAGGGGCGCCGGGCCGGCCCCCGGCGGAGGAGGCGTCGGGCCGACGGCTCGGCCCGCCTCCGGCGCGGGGGGCTTCGGACGGGGAGTCGTCCGGCCGGGCGGACGCGTCGGAGCCGTGACTCTCCGGCCGATCCGAGCGGCCGGGGCCGCTCAGCGGGGCGTCCGGCCGGGGGTCCGGCGCGGCGGCGGGGCGGTCGCCCGGACCAGCGGGACGGCGGGGGGCGCCGCCCGCATGGGCGGCGGGTACGCCGGGGCCGGGGCCTGTCGGCCGGTCGGCGGGGTCGGGGCCGGGGCCTGTCGGCGCGGCGGGGCGGTCGCCCGGCTCAGCGGGACGGCGGGGGGCGCCGCCCGCATGGGCGGCGGGCACGCCGGGGCCTGTCGGCCGGTCGGCGGGGTCGGCGCGGTCGGCGCGCTCACCGGGGGCCGGGGCATCCGACCAGTCGTCGTGGAGGCTGGTGAGCCAGTCGCCCGGCGAGGGGGAGTGGTCGCTCGGGGGCCCGGCGGGCCCATCGGACGGCGGCACGTCCTCCGCGTTGCGGGGCGACTGGTTCACGAGGGCCAGCGCCTGGGCGACGGCCCGCTCCTCGTCGGCCCGCGTCTCCGCCTCGGCGGCGGCGCGCGTCTCCGCGACGGCGCGCGGGCGGCCCTCGGCGCGCTGGCCGCCCCCGGCGCGACGCCCGTCCGCGGACGCCGCGTCGCCGCCGAGGTCGCCGGAGCCTTCCGGCGTCCCGGACCCCCCGGCCGCCTCGGAGCACCCGACACCGCCTCCCGGAGCAGCGGGTCCCCCGGACCCCGTCACGGTGTCTCGTTCTCGTCCGCCCACCGGAGCGCGAGCGCGGTCGCCTTGCGGGCGGCCTCCGCCACGGCCTCGGGCCCTCCGCCGTCGCCGCTCGCCTTCGCCGCCGCGTATCCGACGAGGAAGGTCGTCAGGGGCGCGGCGGGCCGGGCGACGCCATGGGCGGCGTCACGGGCGAGGTCGAGCAGGAGGCCGGTGTCGACGTCGAGGTCGATGCCGAGTTCTTCCTTGACTGTGGTGATCCATTCGTCCAGCACCGTCCCATGTTCTCTGATCCGGGCCCGGGCCGAAGCGATGTCCTCCCAGGTGTCGCAGTCGAACGAGGCGAGGGGGCCCGCCGCCACCCGGCACAGCGTCAGCTCCTGCGTGAGCAGCCGCAGCGGCAGCCCGCCCAGCCCTCCGTGCTCGGCGGCGAGACAGGCCAGTTCGCGACGGAGCGGCTCGCCCCGGTAGACGGCGACGAGCGGCTGGTCGCGCCCGCCCTCGTCGGAGCAGAGGGCGCCCTCGAAGCCGTCCCGCCCGGAGGCGGCCAGCAGGGCCGAGACCGTATCGGCGCCCAGGAACGGCAGATCGGCGGAGAGCACGAGCACCCGCTCCGCCGAGGTGTGCCTGACCCCGGCCCCCAGCGCGGCCAACGGGCCTCCGCCCGGAGGGGCTTCGCGCGCCCAGGTCACCGCACGCGCGGTGGGCCGCCGGTCCCCCACCACCACGGTGGTCCCGGCGTCGGGGCAGGCGGCGAGGACCCGGTCGAGGAGCGGACGGCCGCCCACCCGCACGGCGGGCTTGTCGGCACCGCCCAGCCGCTTGGCGGCCCCTCCGGCGAGAACGATGGCGTCGTACGCGGTCATGGACCGAGTATGCGGGGCCCGGGCACCCGGGCCCGCGCCGCCCTACACGCTCCGCAGCAGCAGCGCCGGCTGCTCCACGCAGTCCGCCACGTACCGCAGGAAGCCCCCGGCGGTGCCGCCGTCGCAGACCCGGTGATCGAAGGTCAGCGAGAGCTGGACGACCTGGCGCACGGCGAGTTGGCCCTCGTACACCCACGGCTTGGGGACGATCCGGCCGACGCCCAGCATCGCGGCCTCGGGGTGATTGATGATCGGCGTCGAGCCGTCCACCCCGAAGACTCCGTAGTTGTTGAGCGTGAACGTGCCGCCGGTCAGCTCGGCCGGGGTCAGCGTGCCCGTTCTGGCCGCCTCGGTCAGCCGGGCGATCTCGGCGCCGATCGACTCCGTGGTGCGGGCATGGGCGTCCCGTACGACGGGCACGACCAGGTCCCGGTCGGTCTGCGCGGCGAACCCGAGGTGGACCTGCGGCAGCCGGACGATCTCGCGCGCCTCCTGGTCCACCGTGGAGTTCAGCTCCGGGTGGCGGGCCAGGGCCGCCGTGCAGATGCGGGCGAGGAGGGCGAGCACCGACACCTTGGGCGCACCGGCCCCGGCGGCGCCGTTCATCGCCGCGCGCGCGGCCATCAGCTCGGTCGCATCGGCGTCGACCCAGCAGGTGGCGTCGGGGATCTCCCGCCGGCTGCGGGCCAGCTTGTCGGCGACCGCTCCCCGTACACCGCGCAGCGCGACCCGCTCCCCGGCGGGCGCGGAGGAAGCGGCGGGCTCCGGGGCGGGCGCCTCGGCGGCCGACCGGATCGCGGACTCGACATCGGCGCGCAGGATCAGCCCGTCGGGCCCCGACCCGGCGAGCCGGCGGAGATCCAGATCGTGCTGCCGCGCGAGCCTGCGGACCAGCGGGGACACCACAGCGACCGGCCCGGACGCGAGGTCGGCGACGGGGGCAGGGGCCTGGGCAGGTGCCGGGGCCGCAGCCTGGACGGACACAACGGGCACGGCGACGGCCGCCTTCAGCCCCTCCGGCCGGACCCGCCGGCGCCGCACCGGCGGCGCCCCGGTCCCGTACCCCACCAGCACGTTCCCGGACCCGGAATCCGTGCCTGAGTCCGTACCGGAGTCCGCGTCCGCGCCGCCCCCGGTGCCTTCCACGGGCGATCCCACGGCCACGGTCAGCAGCGGCGCGCCCACCGGAAGCTCGGTGCCCTCCTCGCCGAAGCGGGCGGTCACCACACCCCCGTACGGGCAGGGCACCTCCACCATCGCCTTGGCCGTCTCGACCTCGACCACCGGCTGGTCGATGGCGACGACGTCCCCGACCTCCACCAGCCAGCGCACGATCTCGGCCTCGGTCAGGCCCTCGCCGAGATCCGGGAGCTTGAACTCAAGAACCTGAGGCATCAGTTGTCCGCCTCCCACTGGAGCCGCGCCACGGCGTCGAGGACCCGGTCCACACCGGGAAGGTGGTGCCGCTCCTGCATCGGCGGCGGATACGGGATGTCGAACCCGGCGACCCGCAGCACCGGCGCCTCCAGGTGGTGGAAGCACTGCTCGGTGATCCGGGCCGCGATCTCGCCGCCGGGGCCGCCGAAGCCGGTGGACTCGTGGACGACGACCGCGCGCCCGGTGCGGCGGACGGAGGCGGCGACGGTCTCGTCGTCGAACGGCACCAGCGAGCGCAGATCGACCACTTCGAGGTCCCAGCCCTCGTCGACCGCCGCCTGCGCGGCCTCCATGCAGACCGGCAGGGACGGCCCGTACGTGATCAGCGTGGCGCTGCGACCGGGGCGGCGCACGACGGCCCGGCCGATGGGCTCCACGGCGGTGGGGTGCTCCGGCGACCAGTCCGCCTTCGACCAGTACAGCCGCTTCGGCTCCAGGAAGACCACCGGGTCGTCCGAGGCGATCGAGGCCCGCAGCAGCCCGTAAGCGTCCTCGACGGTGGCAGGGGTGACGACATGGAGACCGGGGGTCGCCATGTAGTACGCCTCCGAGGAGTCGCTGTGGTGCTCGACGCCCCCGATGCCACCGCCGTACGGCACCCGCACGGTGATCGGGAGCGGCATCGCGCCCCCGGTCCGGTTCCGCATCTTGGCGACATGGCTGATGAGCTGCTCGAACGCCGGATACGCGAACGCGTCGAACTGCATCTCGACCACAGGCCGCAGCCCGTACATCGCCATCCCGACCGCCGCCCCGAGGATGCCCGCCTCGGCGAGCGGGGTGTCCGTGCAGCGCTCGTCGCCGAACTCCTTCGCCAGGCCGTCCGTGATCCGGAAGACCCCGCCGAGCGTCCCGACGTCCTCCCCGAGGACGTGCACCGTGGGGTCCTCGGCCATCGAGTCGCGCAGCGCGCGCCCCAGCGCCTGCGCCATGGTGGCGGGCTTGGCCTTCGCCGTCCGTTCGCCGGCCGTCACCGCTGCCGTGGTCATCGCGCCGCTCCCCCATCCGTGCCGTGCTGGTCGTTCTCCGCGGCCAGCTCCTGGCGCAGCCGGGCCGCCTGCTCCCGCAACTGCGCCGTCTGCTCCGCGTACACATGGGTGAAGAGGTCCATCGGGTCGAGCTCCGGGTCCGCGTTCATCCGCTCCCGCAGCGCCGCCGCCATTCGCTCGGCGGCCGCCCGTGCCTCTTCCACCCCCTCCTCGTCGAGCAGGCCGCGCCCGGTCAGCTCGCGCTCCAGGAGCTGGACGGGGTCGTGGTCCCGCCACGCCTCGACCTCGCTGTCGCCGCGGTAGCGGGTCGCGTCATCGGCGTTCGTATGGGCGTCCATGCGGTACGTGACCGCCTCGACCAGCGTCGGACCGCCGCCGCTCCTGGCCCGGGCGACCGCCTCGGAGAGCACCTGGTGCACCGCCGCCGCGTCGTTCCCGTCGACCAGTCGGCCGGGCATGCCGTACCCCACGGCCTTGTGGGCCAGGGACGGCGCCGCCGTCTGCTTGGCCAGCGGTACGGAGATGGCGAAGCCGTTGTTCTGCACGAGGAAGACCACCGGGGCCTTCCAGACCGCCGCGAAGTTCAGCGCCTCGTGGAAATCGCCCTCGCTGGTGCCGCCGTCGCCGACCATCGCCAGCGCGACCACGTCGTCGCCCTTCAGCCGCGCCGCGTGGGCCAGGCCCACGGCATGCGGCAACTGGGTGGCGAGCGGGGTGCAGAGCGGGGCGATGCGGTGCGTACGCGGGTCGTAGCCGGTGTGCCGGTCACCCCGCAGCAGCGTCAGCGCCTCGACCGGATCGAGGCCCCGGGCCACCGCCGCGAGCGTGTCGCGGTAGCTGGGAAAGAGCCAGTCCCGCTCCTCCAGGACCAGGGCGGCCGCGATCTCGCACGCCTCCTGGCCCGTGCTCGACGGATAGACCGCCAGCCTGCCCTGCTTCGTCAGGGCCGTCGCCTGGGCGTTGTACCGCCGCCCGCGCACCAGCTCCGCGTAGAGCCGCAGCAGCAGCTCGGGATCGGCGTCGGCCACCGCGTCCGTACCGAGGACCCGGTACGGCTCCGGGTCCGGGAGCAGCGGCGCGGGATCGGTCAGCGGCTTCCAGGCCGGGGGCGGCGTGGGCCGGTAGGCGGCAGCACCGGGCAGCTCTTGGACCGTCATGACAGGCACCTCCGAGCATCGAGGGGTGTCGACATATGGTGATATATCGAAAACAGCGTGAAGCACAGGTGTGGCGTGCCTCACCTACCGATTGTTCGGTCGCGAGCGCATTTTGGCTACAGGCACCGCCAGCCTGTGGACAAACGGTTTTCCACAGCCTGGGATAGGGGCAGGTCGTCCAGGACGGGGAGGCGCGGGAACATGCCAGCTGAACAAATGGCCGACGGGGCCGAGGGGCCGGGCCAGGTTCCACCGGCACGCCCGCTCGATTCCATCGACCACGCCATCCTGCGACTGCTCCAGACGGACGGACGCGCCTCGATACGGTCGGTGGCCGACCGCGTCCATGTATCGCGCGCGAACGCGTACGCCCGGATCAACCGGCTCATCGAGGACGGCGTGATCCGGGGCTTCGGCGCACGGGTGAACCACGAGCGGGCGGGGCAGGGCGCCTCCGCGTACATCACGCTCAAGATCGTCCAGAACTCCTGGCGGACGGTCCGCGAACAGCTCCAGGCACTGCCGGGGGCCACCCATATCGCACTGGTCAGCGGCGACTTCGACGTCCTGCTCCTGGTGCACACGCCGGACAACCGGACGCTGCGCGAGCTGGTGCTGACCCGTATTCAAGCCATTCCGGAAGTACTGTCCACGCGCACGCTGCTGGTGTTCGAGGAAACAGACCTGGACCCGGGCCCGGACCGCCCCACAGAGCTCGCCTGAGCGGATACGGGCAGGTCGGCCTATGCGGTGGTCAACGGCGGTCCGGACCGGCCTTCATGCCGTCCAAGGCCAGCCGCACCACCGTGTCGGCGAGGCGTTCCCCGTCCGCGCCGCCGTCGGGCAGCGGGCGGTACCACTCCACGAGCGAGTTGACCATCCCGAACAGCAGCCGCGTCGCAAGCCGTATGTCCACGTCGGAACGGAGATCGCCGTCCGCGACGGCCGCCTTCAGCAGTTCGGCGACCCGCTGGTCGAACTCGCGCCGCCGCTCCAGGGCCCAGCGCTCGGTCTTCGTGTTGCCCCGGACCCGCAGCAGCAGCGTGACGTAGGGGAGTTCGGCTATCAGTACCTCGACGGTACGGCGCGTGACGTACTCGACCCGCTCGATCGCGCGGCCCCGCGTCGCCCCCGGCTCGTCGAGGATCCCGAACAGCCCGTCGAGAGCCCGGCTGACCGCGCGGCGCAGCAGCTCCTCCTTGCCCGCGACGTGGTGGTAGATGGACGACTTGGAGATTCCGGCCGCCTTGGACAGGTGCTCCATGGAGGTGCCGTCGTAGCCGCGCTCGTTGAACACACGGACGGCGACGGTCAGCAGAGTCTCCGGTGTGTACGTGTCCCGCTTGGCCGTGGTCATGTCCGCGATCCTCCCCTACGAGTTGTCCACAGGTTTCGTGGGCCCCCTTGTCCCGACCGATCGTTCGGTTACTCTAACTCTGTCCGCCCGTCCCTGCCCAGCTCGATGAGGAGTTGGTCCGCCCATGGCCGCCGAGCTCTCCCCGCACCTGCTGTCCGAGAAGCACCGCCCCACGCTGGACCGGGCCCTCGAAGCGATCCGCACGCGTGACTACTGGTCCCCGCACCCCGAGCACCCGAAGGCGTACGGAGAGGGCGGCGCTCCGGGAAGCCTCGGCGCCGCCGAGGGCAAGGCCGCCTTCGACGCCGTGCTGCGCGGCCGCCTCGACCTCGGCCAGCCGGGCACCGACGGCTGGACGGGCGGGGAGGTCTCTCCGTACGGCCCCGAGCTCGGCGTCGAGTACCCGCACGCGGATCTGGACGTGCTGCTTCCGGCGATGCGTGCGGGCATGCCGGCCTGGCGCGAGGCGGGCCCGGAGACCAGGACCCTGGCCTGTGTGGAGATCCTGGCGCGGATCAGCGCCCGCACCCATGAGTTCGCCCACGCCGTGATGCACACCAGCGGCCAGGCGTTCATGATGGCGTTCCAGGCCGGCGGCCCGCACGCCCAGGACCGTGGCCTGGAAGCCGTCGCCTACGCCTACGAGGAGCAGCTCCGCGCGCCCCGGACGGCCGACTGGTCGAAGCCGCAGGGCAAGCGCGATCCGCTCGCGCTGCACAAGACGTTCATCCCGGCGGGCCGCGGCATCTCGCTGCTGATCGGCTGCAACACCTTCCCCACGTGGAACGGCTACCCGGGCCTCTTCGCCTCCCTCGCCACGGGCAACCCGGTCCTGGTCAAGCCCCATCCGCGCGCGGTGCTTCCGCTGGCCCTGACGGTCCAGGTGGCGCGCGAGGTGCTCGCGGAGGCCGGTTTCGACCCCAATCTCGTCGCCCTGGCCGTCGAGCGCCCCGGCGAGGGCATCGCCAAGACGCTGGCGGTCCGCCCCGAGATCAAGATCATCGACTACACGGGCTCCACGGAGTTCGGCGACTGGCTGGAGGCCAACGCCCGCCAGGCCCAGGTCTACACGGAGAAGGCCGGCGTCAACACGGTCGTCGTGGACTCCACGGACGACTACCGCGGCATGCTCGCCAACCTCGCGTTCTCGTTCTCCCTGTACAGCGGCCAGATGTGCACCACCCCGCAGAACGTGCTCATCCCCCGCTCCGGCATCACCACGGACGCCGGTGACAAGTCGTACGACGACGTGGTCGGCGACATCGCCGCCGCCGTCACCGGCCTCCTGGGCGACGACGCACGGGCGAACGGCCTGCTGGGTGCCCTGGTCAGCCCGGATGTGAAGGCCCGCCTGGAGTCGGCGACCCACCTGGGCGAGGTCGCGCTCCCGTCCCGCGAGGTGACCAACCCGGACTTCCCGGACGCCACCGTCCGCACCCCCGTGATCGTCAAGCTCGACGCCGCCAAGACGGACGGCGAGGCCCCCTACCTCTCGGAGTGCTTCGGCCCGGTCTCCTTCGCGGTCGCGGTCGACTCGACGACGGACGCCCTGGGGCTACTGCGCCGCACGATCCGCGAGAAGGGCGCGATGACGGTGGGCGCGTACACCACGTCCCCGGAGGTGGAGCGCGCGGTGGAGGACGTCTGCCTGGACGAGTCCGCCCAGCTCTCCCTGAACCTCACCGGCGGCGTGTACGTCAACCAGACGGCAGCGTTCTCCGACTACCACGGCTCAGGCGGCAACCCCGCGGCCAACGCAGCCCTCTGCGACGGCGCCTTCGTCTCCAACCGCTTCCGCACGATCGAGGTCCGCCGCCAGAACTGAGACCGCACGAAACCCACAGCGCATCCCACCCTCGCCTGCGTACATTCCAGCCCCGCCGGCGTTTGAGGCGCGGGGTCCGGGGCGGAGCCCCGGTTTCGGGAAGGGGCGGGTAGGGGAAAAGGCCCGCCGCAGGCGCCTGCCCCCCCCCCCCCGCCCCCCCCCCCCCCCGGCCCCCCCCCCCCCCCCCCCCCCCCCCCACGACCGTACGCGAGGGCTACTCGCCCACCACCACCTCGGCGACCTGCGGCGCGGCCGAACCGGCCTTCCAGGCCAGCCGCACCGCGTCGGCGGTGCGTCCGGCGGTGTCGATGGCGGTGTACGCGCCGTGCAGCGCGCCCACGGTGTGCCAGCTGCCGTCCGCCGTACGCAGCTGGACGTCGGCGGCGGCCTCGGAGCCGGAGGGCCGCAGCACCGTCACCGAGCCGACCGGCCGCGCGGCGACGAGGTCCACCTCCAGCGACTCGCCCTTCGCGGCCGCCCGCGCGCCCCGGTACACGGTGCCCGGGTCTCCGTCGGCGGCCGCGCGGAGCGAGGAGCCGGTGGCGGCGGGCGGGTTGCCGGTGACCGCGCCGTCCGTGGTCGTGACCTGGAATTCCCGGACCACGACCCAGCTGCTCTGCCCGGCGGTGGCCCGGGCCCGCACATAGCGCGCCTTCGTCCCGGCGGGCGGGTCCGCCGTCACGTCGGGCTTCCCGGAGAAGTCCGCGAGCTTCTGCCAGCTCTTGCCGTCCGCCGAGTACTCCAGGACTCCTTCGTGGAGGTAGTCGTCGGTGCTGCCCGGCTTGGCCATGGCGAGCGCGATGGGGCCGATGGCCCGGGACTCGCCGAGGTCGACGGTCAGCTGGTCCCCGACCGCGGGCGCCCCGTCGCTCCAGAAGTACGTGGAGTCGTCGCCGTCGAGCATCCGGGCGGCGGTGTTGCTCTGGTACGTGCCCAGGCTGGTCGAGGCCGTGGGCCTGCCGCTCACGCCGAGCAGCCGGTCGTACTCGGCGGTGGCGGCGTCGGTGAACCCGTCCAGCTGCCCGTCGCCGACCAGCGCCGGCACCTTGCGCCCGTCGAGCCCGGTGTACGTGAACGAGGCGGCGCGCTCCACCTGTGCGGGCAGCCGCTGCCGGAGCTCCCACGCCTGGGCGCCCTTTCCGGCGCGGGCGGCCTCGACCATGCGCAGGGCGGTGCGTGCGGCGGTGGCCCAGGACTCGGTGGCGTCCAGCCAGGGGCCGGAGTCCGCGATGAAGCCCCGGTCCGGGAGAGCGGCGCGCAGCCGGGCGGGGGCCGCGCCCAGCGAGGCCAGGACGGCGTCGAGCCGCCTCGCGTCCCCGGACTCCCAGTAGCGGGCGAAGGCGGCGGACAGCTCGGGTGCCTTCGCGGTGTTGAGCGCGGAGCTGTAGTTGACGTCCGCGAAGGCCCGCAGCGCCTTCGCGGTCCGGGCGTCGCCGCCCGCGTACTCCTCGATGCCCTTGCCCCAGGACTCGCGCGGGTCGTAGGCGGCGTCGTTCCAGGAGTAGTCCGCGACGGTGTACAGCGAGAGCTTCGACGCGTACGGCTGGATCATCGGGTTGGCGGTGATACCGGCGAGCCGCCCGGGCAGCCCCTTCTCGCGGCCGTTGAAGGGGCCGAGCAGCAGCCGGTCGGTGGCGTAGTCGTTGACCGGGTAGTTGTCCCAGGTCAGGATCGGGTGTCCGAACACCTTCCGGGCGGCGTCCGCCTGAGCGACCGTCATGGTCGGCGCGACGACCCCGACACCGGTCCACTCGACCAGCACATCGGGGTCGAGCTGTTCGGAGAGGGCCGTCTTGTACGCCGACGGGCTGACGTTGTAGTACTCGGTGGGGACCATCTGGAGCGGCTGGGCCCCGGGGTGGGTGGCGATGAACTCCTGGTTGACCCGGTTGAGCAGGTGGGCCTGGGCGGCGCCCGCCGCGCCGCCGCCGGTCCCCCACTTCGCCTTGTCGGCGTCGCAGTTCCAGTCGGTGTAGCTGATGTCGTCCAGCGGGACCGCGAAGGTGCGGACGCCGATGTCCCACATCGTCCGGAACTTGTCGACGAGCGCCTTCACGTCCGCGTCGGAGCTGTAGCACACCGAGAGGCCGGGCGAGAGGGCGTAGGTGAACTCGACGTGCCGCAGGGCCGCCCGGTCGGCGAGGTCCTTGATCTGCGCCAGCCGGTCGGCGGGGTAGGGCTCTCGCCACTTGGCCCGGAGATAGTCGTCGTCCTTGGGCGAGTACACGTAGATGTTCATCTTGTGCTCGCCGTAGTAGTCGAGCTGGTCGAGGCGGGCCTCGTGCGACCAGGGGGTGCCGTAGAAGCCCTCGATGACCCCGCGCAACGCGGTGCCGGGCCAGTCGCGCACGGCGAGTCCGGCGACCTGGCCGCCCGGGTGTCCCCGGTGCGGCAGGACCTGGCGCAGGGTCTGCGCGGCGTAGTAGGTGCCGGTGGCGTCCTTGCCGGCGAGGACGATCCGGCCGGCGCCGATCCCGAGGACGTAGCCCTCGGCGGGCAGTTCGGCGGGCCCGTCGAGCTTCTGCGCGGCGAGCGCGGCGGTGTCACCCGCGTACACGGTGAGCCTGCCGGGGACGGGGCGCCGCGCGCGGACGACGTGCTGGGCGCCCGCCTTGCGCAGGGCCGTCTCCACCACGTCGAGCGTGGGTGCGTCGGCGGTCCCGCCGGCGATCAGGGTGACGGTGGGGGTGAGGGTCACCCGGTCGGGGCGGGGCTCGGCGGACTGGGGGGTGGGGGTGATCGTGGGTGTGTCCCGGGCCTTGGCCGGTGCGGGTGGGGCATCTGCTGCCCGGGCGGACGGTCCGGCGGCCAGCATGCCGCCTGCGAGCAGGGCAGCGGCGGCGGTGAGAGCGGTGATGCGGGGCGGGCGAGGCGTCACAGATCCTCCATTGGTCACTCAAGACACCAAAGTCGCGCAACACAACGGGACCGAATGCAACATCCTGGCGCTTACATGTCAATGGTCTGGACAACATTAATCCGCTGACCTGCGGCTTCATGGCCGACCGACCCTTGCGTGACTACCGGGCGAAGAGCTCGAAGGGGACCGCCGGACGCCCGCCGAAGCGCTCGGAGGCGGCCTCGGCGTTGCCGGTGAGGAAGGTGCGGCAGTAGGTCTCGGGGTCCTCGTCCGTGAGGACTTCGATGTAGGTGCGGTGGGCCAGAAGGGACTGCACGGACCGCTCCAGACCGGCGGTCGCGTCCACCGCGTGAGTGGGCGTGGACGATCCCGCCACGGCCACCCAGCGCACCCCGTCCCACGGTTCGAGGCCCTGCGCCCCCAGCTCCGGGAAGATCCAGCGGTTGCCCGCGTCCGCCGCCGCGTCGAGCGTGGCGCGGCCGACGGCGCGGTGGTCCGGCGTGTTCCACGCGACACCGCCCCAGGTGTCACGGTGGTTGAGCGTGATCACCAACTCCGGGCGGTACCGCCGCATGGCCGCCGCGATGTCCCGGCGGAGCGGGATGCCGTACTCGATCACCCCGTCGCGGTGGTCCAGGAACTCGACCCGGGAGACCCCGACGGCCGCCGCGCTCGCACGCTGCTCCCGCTCGCGCAACGGCGCGCACTTCTCCGGTTCGAGGGTGTCGATACCGGCCTCGCCCCTGGTCGCGAGCAGATACGTGACCTCGCGTCCGGCGTCGGTCCAGCCGGCCACCGCGGCCGCGCAGCCGTACTCCAGGTCGTCGGGATGTGCGACCACGGCGAGCGCGCGCCGCCAGTCCTCGGGCATGGGCTTCAGCTGCTCGGTCATATCCGCAGGCTAACGGGCAAGGCGACGGTGAGACCCGTGACACGGCGGACTGCGATACCCAGGGGGGTATCCTTGGCCGTCCGGGGCAGGAGAGAGCGAGACCTGTCCCGTACCCCGGTGAACGAAAGGAACACAGCTCGTGACCAGCCCCGTATCCCTCTCCCCCGCCCAGGCGGCCGCCCGCCTCACGGAGTTCACCGTGATCGACGTACGCGCACCCGGCGAGTACGCGGCGGGGCACGTGCCGGGGGCGCTGAACATACCGCTCGACCGGCTCGACGAGGCGCTGCCCGCGCTCAAGTCCGCGTCCGCCCGGGGCGCGCTGCTCATGGTCTGCGCCTCGGGCAACCGCTCCACGCGCGCCTGCGACCTCCTCTCGGCGGCCGACATCCAGGCGGCGACGCTCACCGGCGGCACCTCCGCCTGGGCGAGCGAAGGCCACGGCCTGGAGCGTCCGGAGGGCGCGCGGGCCACCTGGCCGATGGAGCGCCAGGTCCGGCTGGCGGCCGGCTCGCTCGTGGTGGCCGGGCTGCTGGCGGGCGTCAGGTACCCGGCCGCGCGCTGGCTGTCCGCCGGTGTCGGCTCCGGTCTCGTCTTCTCCGCCGTCACCGACACCTGCGGGATGGCAGCGGCCCTGTCGAAGCTCCCGCACAACCGCGCGCCGCGCTCGGCGCCGGACCTGAACGCGACGCTGGACGCCCTCCAGGGCTGAGCCGTCGCGGGGCCGGTCCCGTACGGCCGGCCCCGGACAGTGTGCGTCAGGCCTCGTCGCGGACCAGCGCGAGCAGCCGGTCCAGGACGCGGGGCCCGCCCGCGCGCAGTCCGTCGTGCTCGAACTCGTCAGTCACCCAGGTGCGCAGCCCCCGGATCGCGGCGGCGGTGCGCAGCGCGTGGGCGGTGTCCACGTACATGTCGTCGTGGTAGACGGCGGCGGCCACCGGGACCTCGTTGGCGGCCAGGCGCTCGGAGTCGTACAGCGGCTCCCAGTCGCTGCGGGCGGCCAAGAGCGCGGCCGTCTCGCGCAGCGGGCGCAGTGCGGGGTCCACCTCGAAGTGCCAGGGGTGGATGGACTCGCCCGTGAACAGGACCGGCCCGTCACCCGCGAGGGCCGTCGCGGCGTCGAAGCGAGGGAACTCGGCGCGGACCCGCTCGGCCGCCCAGTCCGTGGGGCGCCCGCCCTGGCCGTAGATGGCCTCGTGCATGAGGGCGTACAGGGGGTGTCCGGCGAAGGAGGTCGCCGTGCGCATGGCCTCCTGGAAGGTGTCGGAGAGCTCGGTGCCGTGCGGGGTGCGGACGAAGGCGTTCTCCAGGAGGTAGTGCAGCTGGTGGCTGCCGCTGCCGCCGCCGAGCATGATGCCGAGGGACTGGAAGCTCTCGGGCGTCAGCCGGTGCCCGGCGCTCTCGGGGCGGTGCTCCGCGAGGTGAGCGGTGATCTCCCGGGCGCGTTCGACGTCCTGCGGGTAGCGGGCGTAGTGCGCGGCGACCTTCCGCTCGATACGGGGATACGCGGCCCGGTAGACGTCGTCCGCGTGGGCGTCGAGGGAGGGCAGGCCGCCGGTGATCAGGACGGTGTTCAGTCCTTCGGGGGCGGACGAGAGGTAGCGGACGGCGCAGAAGCCGCCGAAGGACTGGCCGAGTACGGTCCAGGGCGCGCCGCCGGTCAGCTGCGGGCGGATGAACTCGCAGTCGCGCACGATGTTGTCCGCGCGGAAGTGCGCGAGGTAGTCGGCCTGCTCGCGCGGCCCGCCCCGCAGCGGCAGGGTCTGCCGGTTGGCCGGCGTCGACAGGCCGGTGCCGCGCTGGTCGAGCAGGAGCACCCGGAATTCCCGCACCGCGCGCCCGAGCCATGCCTCCGCGCCGGTGAAGCGCCGGGCGCCGAAGCCGGGACCGCCCTCCAGATACAGCAGCCAGGGCAGCTCCTGGCCGGCCCTGGACGCGGCCACGATCTCCCGGCCGAAGACCTCGATCTGCTCACCGCCGGGGTCGGCGTGGTCGAGCGGGACGGTGAAGCGGTGGTCGGTGAGGACGAGGCCGGGCTGCCGGTAGCTGTTCAAGGGTGCTCCTGGATCGGACGGTTCCCGGACAGTTCAGCACACCGGTGTGCCCCGGACGGTCGCGGCCCGTGTGCGGCCGGGGCGGCGGGCTCCTACCGTGCTCTCATGATCCGGTTCGAACAGGTCGGCAAGGTCTATCCGGACGGCACGGCCGCGGTCGACGCCCTTTCCTTCGAGGTCGCCGAGGGAGAACTGGTCACCCTGGTGGGCCCTTCGGGCTGCGGCAAGACGACCACGATGATGATGGTGAACCGGCTGATCGAACCGACCTCGGGCCGCATCCTGGTGGACGGCCGGGACATCATGAAGACCGACCCGGTGAAGCTGCGGCGGGGCATCGGCTACGTCATCCAGCAGGTGGGGCTCTTCCCGCACCGGACGGTCCTCGACAACACGGCGACCGTGCCGGCGCTCGTCGGCTGGAAGCGGTCCCGGGCCCGGGAGCGGGCGGCCGAGCTGCTGGATCTGGTGGGGCTCGACCCGTCGGTGTACGGCTCCCGCTATCCCGCGCAGCTCTCCGGCGGCCAGCGCCAGCGCGTCGGCGTGGCGCGGGCCCTCGCCGCCGACCCGCCGGTGCTCCTGATGGACGAGCCGTTCGGCGCGGTGGACCCCGTGGTGCGCGAGCGGCTGCAGAACGAATTCCTGAAGCTCCAGTCGAGGGTGAGGAAGACGGTTCTGATGGTCACCCACGACATCGAGGAGGCCGTCCGGATGGGTGACCGGATCGCGGTGTACGGGCAGGGGCGCATCGAGCAGTTCGACACGCCGGGCGCGGTGCTCGGCTCGCCCGCGACCCCGTATGTGGCGGAGTTCGTCGGCGCGGACCGGGGGCTGAAGCGGCTGTCGGTCACGGCGATCGAACCGGACGACCTGGAGCAGCCGCCGCTGGCCCGCCTCGACGAACCGGCGGGGGCGGCGGCGGCCCGGCTGGCCGCGGCCGGTGCGCGCTGGGCGGTCGTGCTGAACGAGGCGGGCGAGCTGCACGGCTGGGTGTCGGCGGACGCGCTGCGGATCGCCGGGGACGAGGGCACGGTGGGTGAGCTGGCCCGCCGGATGGACGCGTGGGTGCCGGTGGGCGCGCCGCTGAAGCGGGCGTTCAGCGAGATGCTTCAGCGGGACGCGGGGTGGATCGCGGTGCTGGACGGGGCCCGGTTCCTCGGGGTGCTGACTCCGGCGAAGCTCCATGAGGCCCTGCGGCGTTCGGTGGACGCGGACGCGCAGGGCGTGGGGCGCGACGAGGTGCGGTTCGACTCGGTGGCGGACGCCTGAGGGGCGCGCCGGTGCGGGTCAGGCGTCCGCCGCGTACTGCCAGAAGTCGCGCATCAGCGCCGGCGGGGTGGGGCCGGTCATCTCCACCTGGCTGAGCATGATCGCGGCCGTGCCGGTGGCCGGGACGATGTGTGCCGTGGTGCCGGTGCCGCCGACCCAGCCGTAGCGCCCCGGCACGTTGTACGGGGCGGTCCTGTCGACGTCCACCGCGCCGCCGAAACCCCAGCCCTGGCCCTCGGTGAACAGCCCGCTGGCCTCGCGCTGAGCGGGGGTCAGGTGGTCCGTCGTCATCTGTCGCACGGACGCGGGTGACAGGAGGCGCCGGCCCTCCACCGTGCCCTCACCGAGCAGCATGCGGGCGAAGGTGTGCAGGTCGTCCACGGTGGAGACCAGGCCACCGGCTCCGGACGGGAAGTCCGGCATGCTGCTCCACTGCCCGGCCGGGGTGTCGACCAGCACCAGCCCGCCGTCCGCGCCCGGCCGGTACAGGGCGGTGAAGCGGCCGCGCTTGTCGGCGGGGACCGTGAAGCCGGTGTCGCTCATGCCGAGCGGTCCGAAGATCCGCTCGGCGAGGAACTCCGGCAGCGGCTGCCCGGCGACCCGGGCGATGAGCACGCCGAGGATGTCGGAGCAGGTGTTGTACAGCCACTCCCGGCCCGGCTGGGCGAGCAGCGGGATGCGCGAGAGCGTGTCCATCCAGGCGTCCGGGGGCGCGACATCGCGCGGCAGCGGCGAGCCCTGCTTCAGCTCGCTGAACAGGAGGCGGGCGGCGGGCAGTGAGAAGTCGGACGGGAAGCCGTACCCCGCGCGCGAGGTCATGAGGTCGAGCAGGGTGAGGGGGCGTGACGCCGGGACGACGTCGTCCGGTGGGCCGTCCGGGGCGCGGACGACGACGGGTGCCGCCAGCTCGGGCAGCCAGGGCGCGACCGGGTCCTCCAGCGCGATCCGCCCGTCCTCGACCAGGATCATGGCCGCGGCGGCGACGACCGGTTTGGTGACCGAGGCGATCCTGAAGACCGCGTCCCGGGTCATCGGCCTGCCGTCGTCCGTACCGGCACTCCCCACGGCCGCCACCTCCACGCGGCCGCCGCGCGCCACCAGGCCCACGGCGCCGGGGACCGATCCGTCGTGGACGTACTTCTCGAGAACTTCGCGCAGGGTGCTCATCGCTCCGCCTTGTCCGGGGGTATCGAAGGGTTGACCGGTGCGGCGGCCCGGACTCATCGGTCCGCGCGCCGCAGTGCGGGCTCATCCCTTCTCGCCGGGGATGAGGTGCTCGGAGCGCAGATAGGCGCGGGCCACGTCCTCGGGGAGCCGGCGCCAGCTGTCGACCTGTTCGTTGAGCCGGGCCAGGTCCGCGGTGGTCAGTACGGTGTTCAGCTTGCCCAGGGCCTTGCGCACCCCGGCGCCGCCGGCGCGGGCCCGGTTGACGACGGGGACGAGGTAGTCGGCGTTCTGGAGGTGCTTGTCGTCGGCGAGGAGGACGAGCCCGAAGTCGTCCAGGGTGGCGTCGGTGGTGGTGGTCAGCACCATCTGGTCGCGGCCGCTCTGCACGGCCTGCTTGGCCTGCGTGGTGCCGACGCCCTTGGGGTCGACGGCGGTGATGTCGATGCCGTACGTCTTCTTCAGGCCGGGCGCGCAGTACGGGCGCTGGACGCACTCGTCGCCGGCCGCGAGGCGTACGGGCAGTCCCGAGCGGCCGAGGTCGCTCAGGGTCTTCAGGTGGTGCTTGCGGGCGTAGGCGGCGGTGACCGCGAACGCGTTCTGGTCGACGGCCCGGCCGGGGTCGAGGACGGTGAGCCCGCGCGGTGCGGCCAGGGCGCGCAGGGCCTTCATCGTGGCGGCGAGGTCCGGTGAGCCGACGGGGGCGGCGTCGGCGCCGTGCTCCTTGGCGTTGAGCCAGTCGGCGAAGGTGGCCGCGTATTCGGGGACGACGTCGATCTGGCCGTTCTCCAGGGCGGGTTCGTAGATCTCCCGGTTGGTGACCGAGATGATCTTGGTGGAGTATCCGGCGCGGTCCAGCAGCAGGGCGTACATCTGGGCGAGCAGGTCGCTCTCGGTGAATCCCGCGGAGCCGATGGTCAGGTGCTTGCTGTCGCCGGGCGGGGCGGTGACCGCGCCCTGGTTCTCCAGGGCCGGTCCGCTGGTGCAGGCGGTGGCCGCCAGCAGCAGGAGCGCGGCGAGCGGGCGGGCGGCCCTCATGCGGTCTCCTCCGCCACGCGCAGCCCGAACCGGCGCGGCGCGAACCGCTGGGCCGCCTCGAAGACCCCCTCCACGACCAGGGCGAACGCCGCGACCAGGACCGCTCCGGCGACCACCTGCGGGGTGGAGGCGAGGTTGAACCCGGCGGTGATGATGCGGCCCAGCCCTCCGCCGCCCGCGAGCGCCGCGATGGTGGCCGTGGCGACGAGTTGCACGGCGGCGATGCGCACCCCGGTGAGGATGAGGGGCAGGGCGAGCGGGACCTCGACCTGGAGGAGCAGTTGGCGGCCCGTCATACCCATGCCCCGGGCGGCTCGGACGACGTCCCGGTCGACCTCGCGCATGCCGACGTACGCGTTGGTGAGCAGCGGGGGCACGGCGAACAGGACGAGTGCCACGACGGTCGGGCCCTCGCCCCAGCGGCCGACCGGGGTGAGCAGGAGCAGGACCAGCACGGCGAAGGTGGGCACGGCGCGCCCCACGTTGGAGATGTTGACGGCGAGCGCGCCGCCCCGGCCGAGGTGGCCGAGGAGCAGGGCGACGGGCAGCGCGATGAGGCAGCTGATCAGCAGGCAGACGGCGGTGAGGTAGAGGTGCTGGCCGAGCCGGGCCCAGATGCCGTCCTGGCCCTGCCAGTGCGCGGAGGTGGTGAGCCAGGACCAGGCGTCCGTCAGGGTGTTCACGACCGGCTCCTCGTCCACGGGGTGAGCAGGCGTTGCAGCAGCAGGAGGAGCAGGTCGGCGGCGACGGCGATGACGACGCACAGGACGGACGCGGTGAGCACCTGGGCCTTGAAGTACGTGTTCATCCCGGCGTAGATGAGGTTGCCCAGCCCGCCGTAGCCGACGATCGCGCCGATGGTGACCAGGGAGACCGCGGAGACGGTGGCGATGCGCAGCCCGGCCATCGCGGCGGGCAGGGCGAGCGGGAGTTCGACGGCGACGAGCAGCCGTACGGGGCCGTAGCCCATGCCCCGCGCCGCCTGCCGGGTCTCCTCGGGGACGGCGCGCAGCCCGGCGAGTACGTTGCGCACGAGCAGGGTCAGCGAGTAGAGGACGAGGCCCGCGACGACGAGCGAGGCGGAGAGTCCGTACACCGGCAGCAGCAGGGAGAACATGGCGAGCGACGGGATGGTGTAGAGGATCGTCGTCACGCCGAGGACGGGTCCGGCGGCCCAGTGCCAGCGCCGTGCGGCGAGGGCGAGCGGCAGGGCGAGGGCGAGGCCGATGAGCACGGAGACCGCGGTCAGCTGGATGTGTTGCAGCGCCGCTTCCCAGAGGATGTGGCGGCGGCTGCTCAGATAGGCGCCGCAGACCCACTCGTTGCGCGCGAGGCAGTCGTCGGGGGGCGCGGTCACCCGTCCATTGCAGCCCGTACGGCGCGGGGGCGCGCGCCCGGATCGGCCGATCGGGCCGCCGCGCCCCCGTTCGACCGTCAGGAGGCGGCGGCCTTGTCGAGGATCGCGGCCAGTTCGTCGGGGCGGGAGATCATCGGCCAGTGGCCGGTGTCCATCGTGACCAGCTCCCACCGCTCGCTCGTCAGCAGGCGGGCCGCGTCCTCGCTGGGTTCGGGACCGTCGAGGAGGCACTTGATGTAGGTCGCCGGCAGCTCGCCGAGCGGGCGGTCCAGCACGGCGGGGTCGCTCAGGGCGGCGCCCGGGTGCGGCGTCGCGCCGGCCAGGAAGCGCGCGATCTGTTCGTCGGTCATGTCCTGGCCCTCGAACTCGGCGGCCTCCGGGAGGGCCCAAAGGCCGCCGTTCGCGTCGAGCTGCGCCTGGAGCGCGTCCGGCCCCTGCCACCACGCGGAGACGAACGACTCGCCGTCGGTGGGCACGCCGGCGTCCACGAAGACGACACGGGTCAGCCGGTCGCCCAGGCGCGCGGCGGCCTGGCCCACGGGAATGCCCGAGTAGCTGTGGCCGACGAGGACGACGTCGCGCAGACCGAGCCGCTCCACCTCCTCGACGATGTCGTTCACATGGGTCTGCCGGCCGACCGGCCGTTCCCGCTTCTCACCGAGTCCGGACAGGGTCACCGGATGGACACCGTGCCCGGCCGCGCGCAGGCCCGACGCCACGTCGTCCCACACCGATCCGTTCAGCCAGGCGCCCGCCACCAACACGAATTCAGTCATGCCGGGGACCCTAACCGAGGGGTCCGACAACGACCTCAGACCGCGTCGGCGCCCATCGCCCGTGCCGGGGAACGGAGTTCCAGGATCTCCAGGACGCGCCCGCCCCAGCGCAGGTTCTCCTCCTCGAAGGACCGCCCGCGCATCAGGGTCAGATAGGGGCCGACGCGGTCGGTCTCCGCGAGAAAAGCCGCCTCGTCCCGGCCGTCGAGCAGGCGCAGGCGCAGCCGTTCGTAGCGGGCGAGTTTGGCGCGCGCCCACTCCATGCGCTCCTCGACCGAAGCCCGTACCGCCTCGGTGTCGCCGACGTCCACGGCCTGGATCATCACGAGCAGTTCGTCCCGGATGGCCGTGGGCCGGGGCGCCTCGGCGGTGAACGCGCCGAGCGCGTCGCGGCCGGCCGGTGTCAGCGTGAAAAGGCGCTTGTTCGGCCGGCGCTCCTGCTCGACCACGCGCGCCTCGATCAGGCCGTGCTCGGCGAGCCGGTCCAGTTCCCGGTAGAGCTGCTGGGGGGTGGCCGACCAGAAGTTCGCCACCGAGACGTCGAAGACCTTCGCCAGGTCGTACCCGGACGCCTCGCCTTCGAGCAGGGCTGCCAGGACCGCGTACTTGAGGGACATCTGGACACGCTAGCACCCATGTGATTAATGTCGTTCGCACCTATTCAACAAATTGACTATGGAGGTCGGGATGCTCGCTTTCCGCAAGGCGGTCGAGGCGCACGATCTGGCGGCGGTCGAGGCCGCGCTGGCCGATGACGTCGTCTTCACCAGCCCGGTGGCGTTCAAGCCCTACCCGGGGAAGCCGGTCACGGCCGCGATCCTGCGGGCCGTCTCGGAGGTGTTCGGGGACTTCCGCTACGTACGGGAGATGGCGAGCCCGGACGGGCGCGACCACGCGCTCGTCTTCACCGCGAAGGTCGGTGACCGGGAGATCACCGGCTGCGACTTCCTGCATCTGAACGAAGAGGGCCTGATCGACGACCTCATGGTGATGGTCCGCCCCCTGTCGGCCGCGCAGGCGCTGGCCGCGGAGATGGGGGCGCGGTTCGAGCGGATCAGCCGGGAGGCGGCGGCGGGCTGACCGGCGCGGGGAAGCACGCCGGGGCGGCCGGTATCGCGGTGTCGCATGCGCAACGTGGGCGTATCGTCACTTTTATGGGCAATCGCGGTCACGCGACGGATTCGGCGGAGTCCCGTCTCGACGCGGTGGTGGAGCGCGCCATGCGGGACACGGGCGCCACCGTCGCGCTCCTCTACGTGCTGCCGCCCGGGACCTCGATCCTGCGGCTGGCCGTACTCGCCGGGGTCCCGTCCGAGATCGCCGACCCCTGGGTAAGGGTTCCGCTGTCCGCGCCGCTGCCGGTGTCGGACGCGCTGAAGGACCGAGGGCTCGTCTGGCTCGGCAGCCAGGAGGAACTGGCCCGGAGGTATCCACGACCCGCGCTCGTCCTGCCGTACAACTTCTCGCTGGCCGCCTCCCCCGTCTTCGCCGGTGCCGAGAGCCTCGGCGGTCTTGTCCTGCTGTGGCCGAGCTCGCACCCCGAGCAACTGACTGAGCAAGAACGGGCGACGGTGCGCGGCATCTGCGACGACGCGGCCCGGGCGCTGGTCCGGGCCCGCGAGCGGGGGCATCCGATCACCGCCGACCACGGGCTGTGGGTGATCCCTCCGGTCGCCGCCGCGCCTGCCGCCCCCGTCGAAGCGGTCGCTGCGGCGGACTTCGTCGCACGGCTGCCGGGCGGCTTCTGCACCCTGGACACAAGCGGCCGTATCACCCACATCAACGAGGCCGGAGCCGATCTGGTAGGGGCGCGCGCCGAGGAACTGAGGGGGACTGTTCCCTGGGAGTCGCTGCGCTGGCTCGCCGACCCGCACTCCGAGGACCGGTACCGGGGAGCCCTGGTCAGCCGGGAACCGGCGTCTTTCGTTGCTCTGCGGCCACCGGATCACTGGATCTCGTTCAGCCTGTATCCCGACGCCTCCGGCATCAGCGTGTACATCACGCCGGTTGACAGGGGAGCGCCACCCGCAAGGATCGCCGGCCACGCCCCGCCCTTCACCCCGGGCAGGGCATTCGCCCTCTACCACCTGATGCACCTCGCCGCGACGCTCACGGAGGCCGTGGGCATCCAGGACGTGGTCGAGCTGATCGCCGAACAGCTGGTGCCCGCCTTCCGCATCCAGGCGCTCGCCGTGCTGACCGTGGCGGAGGGCCGGCTGCGCATCGAGGGGCACCGGGGCTTCGGCGACGAGCTGATGGAGTGCTTCGAGGGCGCGCCCCTGACGTCCGACGCCCCCGTGGCGCAGGTGCTGAGCACCGGCGTGCCCGCCTTCTACCGGACCTTCGACGAGTTCCGGCGCGCCTTCCGGCCCGCGTCCCTCCAGGAGGGCCTGGCCGCGTGGGCCTTCCTGCCGCTGTTCGCCTCCGGGCGCCCGGTCGGCACGCTGGTGTTCGGTTACGACCGGACGCGCCCCTTCGAACCGGAGGAACGGGCCCTGCTCACCTCGATCGCCGGGCTCATCGCCCAGGCTCTGGACCGGGCCCGCCTGTACGACACCAAGGAGCAGCTGGCCCACAGTCTCCAGGCCCATCTGCTCCCCCACACGCTGCCCCGGATCGGCGGGCTCGACGTGGCCGCCCGCTATCTGCCCGCCACCCGGGGCATGGGCATCGGCGGCGACTTCTACGACGTCATCCCGCTCGACTCCACCACCGCGGCCGCCGCCATCGGCGACGTGCAGGGCCACAATGTGACGGCCGCCGCCCTGATGGGGCAGGTGCGCACGGCGGTGCACGCCTCGGCCGGCGCACCGCCCGCCGAGGTACTGGCGCGCACCAACCGGCTGCTGGCCGACCTCGACGCGGACCTGTTCACCAGCTGCCTCTACGTCCATCTGGACCTGGCGGGCCACCGCGCCCTGCTGGCCACCGCCGGCCACCCGCCGCCGCTGCTGCGCCACCCCGGCGGGGAGACGGAGGTGCTGCGGCTGCCGCCCGGGCTGCTGCTCGGCGTCGACCGGGACGCCCGGTACCCGACGACCGAGATCCCGCTGCCGCCGGGCGCCGCGCTCGCGCTGTACACGGACGGGCTCGTGGAGGTCCCGGGCATCGATATCGACCGGTCGACGGCGGCGCTCGCCGAGCAGTTCGGCCTGAACACCGGCCGCCCGATGGAGGCCGTCGCCGACAGCCTCGTCCGGTACGCGAAGGACGCCACCCCGGGCAGCGACGACATCGCGCTGCTCCTCATCGAGGCGCTGAGGGACGAGGGCGGCTGAGGCGGGGCTGCGGGCGCTTCAGCCCGCCGCCCCGAACGACCGGTCCGCCGCCACGAGTTCCCCGGTGCACGGGTGCTCCGGCGCGCCCAGCACCCGCCCCGCCGCCCCCGTCTCCACGATCCGGCCGTCGTCCATCACCGCGATCCGGTCCGCCCGGGCGGCGGTCGCCAGGTCGTGGGTGATCAGGACCAGCGCGTCGGTGTGTCCCGAGCGCAGGAGTCCGCCGAGCAGGCCGAGCACCGCGTCCCGGGTCAGCGGATCGAGCCCGGAGGTGATCTCGTCGCAGACCAGGACCCGGGGGCGGGCGAGGACCGCGCGGGCCAGTGCCGCGCGCTGGAGTTCGCCGCCGGAGAGGTGGGCGGGCAGGCGCGCCGCCTTCGCCTCCGGGAGCCCGAGGGCGCTCAGCAGTGCCAGCGCCTCGCGCCTCGCCCCGGCCGGGGCCGCTCCGCGCAGGCGTACCGCCGTCCGCGCGACCTGGTCGAGCACGGGGCGGTACGCGTCGAAGGCCGCCTTCGCGTCCTGGAACACGTACTGCACAGCGGCCACCTGGCTACGGGACCGGTCGCGCAGGCCGGCCGGCAGGGGCTCGCCGTCGAGGAGCACGTCTCCGTCGTGGCGGGGGTGCAGACCGGCCACACAGCGGGCCAGGGTCGTCTTGCCGCTCCCGGACCGGCCCACGACGGCGAGGCATTCACCGGCGCGGACGGCGAGCGAGACGCGGTCGAGCACGGGCTTCCGGCCGTGACGCGCGACGAGGGAACGCACGTCGAGCACCACGCCGTGCCGCCCCGCACCGCCCAGAGGTGCCCGGTCCCGCCCGTCCCCCGGGCGCGCCTCCCGCACCCGGCCTTCCTCCAGGACCACCACCTCGTCGGCCAGCGCCCGGACGACGTCCGCGTCGTGACTGAGCAGGAGTACGGCGATCCCCTGCCGGGCCACATCGGCCAGCAGGTCCACGATCCCGCGCTTCGTCAGCGGGTCCTGACCGGTGGTCGGCTCGTCCGCGACGACGGCGCGGGCGCCGAGCAGCAGCACCTGGGCGAGGACGACGCGCTGTTGCTGGCCTCCGGAGAGCTGGTGCGGGAAGCGGCGCAGGAGCCGTCCGTCCGCCGGCAGCCGGACGCGGGCGAGCGCGTCGAGCACGCGTTCCCGCGCCGCCGCCCGGCGCGCCCGCCGGGGCAGGTGCCGGACGCGGTCGCGCGCCACGTCCAGGAGCAGCGCGCCGATGCGGCGGGCCGGGTTGAGCACGGCTGCCGGATGCTGCGGCACGTAGCCGATGAGGCCCTGCGGGGCCCGTACGCTGCCGGTGACCCGGGCGCCGGGCGGGTACTCGCCGAGCAGGGCGAGCCCGGTGGTGGTCTTGCCGCTGCCCGATCCGCCGGTCAGCGCGGTGATCCGGCCGGGCCGCAGGCTGAGGTCCACGCCGTCGAGCACGGCACGCCCGGCAACCTCCACCCGCAGCCCCTCGATCACGGCGACCGGCTCGCGCGCGGCGGTACGTACAGGGGTCATCGGTTCTTCTCCGTGCGGTGCGGGCGGATGAGCGCGGCGTCGGCGAGCAGGTTGCCGCCCATGGTGAGCGCGACGATCAGCAGGGCGGGGACCACGGTCGCCCACGGCTGCACGGACAGGCCGGTGCGGTTGCGGTCCACCATCACGGCCCAGTCGGCCGCGTCCGGGGCCACGCCCACGCCGAGGAAGGCGGCGGTGGCCACGAGGTACACCGTGCCGGTGAGGCGGACGCCGATGTCCGCGGCGAGGGTGCGGCCGATGGACCGCCCGACGTAGCCGAGGGCCAGGCGCGCCCAGCTCTCGCCCTGCATGCGCAGCGCCTCGACGGCGGGCCGCGAGGCCGCCTCCGCCCCGGCGGCCCGGACGATCCTCGCCGCGTCCGGGATGCCGACGAACGCGACCACGGCCGCGAGCCCGGCCGGGCCGGGCCGCACGGCGGCGGCCACCAGCAGGACGGCGAGGAGGGACGGCACGGAGAGCAGGACGTCCAGGGGACGCATCAGCACCTCCTCCAGCCAGGTCCGGCGGGTGAGGGCGCAGACGAAGCCGACGGGCAGCGCCACCGCGTACGTCAGGGCCGTCGCCGCGACGGCGACGGTGACGACGGACCGGCCGCCGAGCAGGACCTCCCGCAGTACGTCGCGCCCGATGAAGTCGGTGCCGAGCGGGTGACCGGATCCGGTGGTCAGCGAGGTGCCGCGCGGTCCCGCGTCACCGGCGAACAGCGGCCCCGCCAGGGCGATCAGGAGCGGAACGCCGAGGACGAGGAGGCCGGGGACGAGCCGTGCCGCGCCCGGGGTGCGGGGGTGCGGACGGCCGACGACGATGCGCTTCAGCCCGCGCCGGGAGCGGGCCACGGCCACAGCCATCATGCGGCCACCTCGGTACGGGGGGCGAGGCGGTGGGTGACCAGGTCGGCGCCCAGGTTGAGCAGGACGGTGACGAGGCCGAACACCACGGCGAGCCCCTGCACCGTGGGCAGATCGCGCTCCGCGACCGCGTTCATCAGGACGGTGCCGAGCCCGGGGACCACGAACAGGGCCTCCACGACGACCACTCCGCACAGCAGCCAGTCGACCGTGCGGGCCAGTTGCTGGGTGGCCGGGGTGAGGGCGTTGGGGAGGGCGTGCGCGTAACGGACACGGGTGCGGGAGATCCCGCAGCGGCGCGCCTGTGCCACGTACGGGGAGGCCAGCGCGTCGAGCATGCCCGCGCGGACGAGCCGGGCGAGGGAGCAGACCGGGCGCGCGAGCAGGACGAGGACGGGCAGGACGAGCGCGGCGAAATGGGAGGCGAGCTCGGTGCCGTACCCGACCGCGGTCGGCGGGAACCAGCCGAGCCGCAGGGCGAAGACGGTGACCAGCAGGGCTCCCAGGGCGAATTCGGGAACGGCGTACAGGGTGAGCAGCACCGCGCTGATGGTCCGGTCCGCCTTCCCGCCCTCGCGCCGGGCCGCCAGGACGCCCAGGCCGATCCCCGCCGGGACCAGCAGCAGGACCGTCGGTACGGCGAGCAGCAGGGTGGGGCCGATCCCGTCGGCGAGCGCGGCGGCGACCGGCCGGCCGGAGGTGAGCGAGGTGCCGAGGTCGCCGTGGAGCAGACCGGCCGTCCAGTCGAGGAGGCGTTCGTGGGCGGGCCGGTCGAGGTGCATGGCCGTACGGACGGCCTCGATGCGTTCGGGGTCGGGCTGGTCGCCGGCGAGGGCGACGGCGGCGTCACCGGGCAGGGCCTCGGTGGCGGCGAAGACGAGCAGCACCACGGCGGCGGTCTGCGCGCCCCCGAGCAGCAGCCGGCGCGCCGCCCAGCGTCCGGTCGCGTTCACGCCAGCCACACCTTGTCGAAGCGGGCCCAGTCGAGGGTGTTGGCGGGGGCCTGCCGCTCGATGCCCCGGACAGTGCGGGCGGTGCCGAGTATCCAGTCGGCGAAGCCCCAGATGAGGAACGGCCCCTCGGTGTACAGGCGGCGCTGCATGCGGGCGTAGACGTCCGCGCGCTGTCCCGGGTCCTTCGTGGACTGGGCCTGCCGGTACAGGTCGTCGAAGTCCTGATGGCGCCAGTGGGTGGCGTTGGTGGTGGAGTCGGTGAGCAGCCGCTGCGAGAGGTGCGACTCGATGGGCATCGCCCCGGACCGGTAGCAGCACAGCGTGCCGGAGTCGAGGATGTCCTTCCAGTACGTGTCCTTGCTGCCGGTCCGTACGCGGACGGTGATGCCCGCCTTCGCGGCCTGGTCGCGGAAGACGGCGGCCGCCTCGGTGAAGCCGGAGGCGACCGGTGAGGTGTCCAGCGTGATCCGCAGGTCGTCGGCGCCCGCCTCCTTCAGCAGCCGCCGGGCGCGCCCGAGGTCCTGCTCGCGCTGCGGGAGGCCGTCCGCGTAGTACTCGTACCCCTTGCCGAAGAGGTCGTTGCCGATCTCGCCGGCGCCGGAGAGAGCACCGCGTACGAGCTCCGCGCGGTCGGCGACGAGGAACAGCGCCTGGCGGACGCGGCGGTCGTCGAAGGGCGGCCGGTCGGACTTCATGGCGAAGGACTGCATGGCGCTGTTGCGGAGCCGCACGATGGTCACGCGCCCGCCGTGCTCATGGGCGCGGGCGGTGGCGGGGTTCAGCTCGTGGGCGTACTCGACCTGGCCGCCGAGCAGGGCGTTGACGCGCGCGGACTCCTCGTCGGCGACGACGAATTCGAGCTCGTCCAGATGCGGCGCGCCCTCCCAGTAGGCGTCGTTGCGGCGCAGGAGGGTGGAGCGGCCCGGTGCGAAGGAGACGAGGCGGAAGGGTCCGCTGCCGACGGGTGCGTGGTCGAAGTCGCCCTCGCGCGCCGACGCCGGGATGATGTACGCGCCGAACGCGGCCATGATGTTGGGGAATTCGGCGGTCGGGCGCTTGAGGACGAACTCCACGGTCCGCTCGTCCAGAGCCCGGCTGGCGGCCAGGTCGATCGGTTCGAGCGAGGCCCTGGCCCGGAAGGCGCGCTTCGGGTCGGCTATGCGGCGGTAGCTGTGCAGGACGTCGGCGGCCGTTACGGGTGTGCCGTCGTGGAAGACCGCGGAGCGCAGGGAGACCTTCCACCGCTTCAGGGTGGCGTCCGGCTCCCAGGAGGCGGCGAGGCGGGGCTGTGCGGAGAGGTCGGCGCCGTAGTCGGCGAGCTTGTCGTAGAGGGCCTTGGCGCGGGCGGCGTCGGCGAACAGGTTGCTGAGGTGCGGGTCCAGGGTCTCGCTCGCCCCTCCCCCGGCGAAGGCGGCCCTCAGCCGGCCGCCGCGCTTCGGGGTGCCTGCTTCTTCCTTCGCGTCGGAGGTGCCGGGGGTGCCCGCGCAGCCGGCGAGGGCGAGGGCTCCGGCCGCGCCGGCGGCTCCCGAGGCGATCAGGAAGCCTCTGCGGTGCGGACCGGGGAAGTGGTCGTCGTGCATCACGGGTGTCCTTGCTGTGGGGTGGGTTTCGGGGACCGGCTCAGGCGCGCCGGGCGATGAGGTGGAGTCGGTCGCCGGTCGTCGTGCCCGCCGGGACCGCGCCTTCGCGCCAGGCGGGTTCGGTGCGGGGTCCCGGCCCGTCGTGCAGGGCCAGCACCTCGAATCCGGCCCCGGTGACGGTGCGGTGCAGTTCCTCGGGGAGCAGCAGGCGCCAGGCGGAGCGCTGTTCGACCGGGGGCGAGCCGTCGTCCGTGGTCCAGGTGCGGGACCGGTGCAGGAGGCGTCCGGCGGCGTCCACGCGGAGCCGGGTGACGGAGCCGTAGGTGACGCCCTCGTGGGTGAACGCATGGGTGGCGGGGGCGCCGTCGCGGTGCGCGCGGCCGAGGAAGTAGGCGCCGTTGCGCATCTCCGCGACGAGCAGCCCTCCGGGGGCCAGCGCCCGGTGACAGGCGGCGAGGCATCCGTCGAGTTCCGCGTCGGTCCGGCAGTAGAGCAGGGCGCTGTCCAGGCAGACCACGGCGTCGAAGCGCCCCGCCCCCAGGTCGAAGCGGCGCAGGTCCGCGCGGAGGTAGCGGGGGCCCGGGTGGTGCCGGGCGGCGTACCGGAGCATCGCCTCGGAGAGGTCCGCGCCCGTCACCGTACGGCCGGCCGTGTGGAGATGGGCGGCGTCGCGGCCGGTGCCGCAGCCGATGTCCAGGACGCGGGCGCCGGACCCATGGGTGCGCAGGCAGTCCTCGGTCCAGCGTCCGGCGAGCCTTTCGGCGTCGGGGAAGCGGGCCTCGTACAGGGCCGGGTTGTCGGTGAGCAGGTTCCCGTCCTTCATCGCGGCCCCCTCACGCCCGGACCGGCAGGGGCGCCGGCGCGGCGGGCAGGGCCCCGGCGCGGTGCAGCCGGGCGACGGCGGCCGCCGAGGCGAGCCCGAGGCCGGCACAGCACACCCAGGGCAGCCAGCCGGCGCCCGTGCGCGCTCCGGTGTCCATCGCCCAGCCGACGGCGGCGTTGCCCAGGGCGGCCGCGATGCCGGAGACCACGTAGAAGACGCCGAAGTAGGTACCGGTGAGGCGGGACCGGCCGAAGCCGGGCACCAGCTCCATGACGAAGGGCTGGGCGACCATGAGGCCGGTCTGGAGAAGCAGGGCACCCAACAGGACGGGGACCATGCGCAGCGCGGTGCCGGGCATGTCTCCCGGGTCCGTGCCCGGTCCGGAGGTCACGAGCAGGGGCGGTACGAAGGCCGCGGCCATGAGCGCGAGGCCGCAGCTGATCCAGCCCGCCCGGCTGCCACGCCGTTGCAGCGCCCTGGTGATGCGCAGCTGGAACCCGAGCCCGGCGAGTGTCGCCACGACGAGGACCGGTCCTGCCGCGCCGTCCCATCCGGTGGCCCGGCGGGCGCCCTCGGGGAGCAGCAGATAGAGCTGGCTCTCCAGGGCGATCATGGCCACCATGGCCAGGGCGAACGCCATGAACGCCCGGTTCCCCACCACTTCGCGCCAGTCGGCGAGCACGCTCTCCTTGGCCGGGGCGACCTGTCCGGCGGGCAGCATCAGGGCCTGGGCGACGGTCAGGAGCGCGAAGAGCCCGGCCGCCGTGAGGGCCGCCGCCCGGAAGTCGACCAAGAGCAACGCGCTGCCGAGGAGGGGGCCGACGAGGGCCCCGGTCGTCGCGAACACGTTGAACAGGGCGAACGCCTCGGCCTTGCGCTCCCCCGACTCCTGCGCGAGGTAGGCGCGGACGGCCGGGTTGAACAGCGCGCCGGCCAGCCCGCTGAGCACGGAGGCCGCAAGCAGCACGGCCGTTCCGTCGCCGAGGGCGAACAGGCCGAAGCCCACGGTTCGCAGCGCGCACCCGGTGATGATCACGCCCCGCGCGCCCAGCCGGTCCGCCGCCGAGCCGCCGATGACGAAGAGCCCCTGCTGGCTGAGGTTGCGCACGCCGAGGACGGTGCCGACGGCGGCGGCGGACATGCCGAGGTCGCGGCTCAGGTGGACGGCGAGGTAGGGGATGAGCAGGTAGAAGCCGGTGTTCACGCCGAGTTGGTTGACCAGGAGGAGGCGGACGGCGGGGCTGAAGCTTCGGATCTCGCGCCAGGTCGTCACGGCCGCACCTCTGCCGGGGCGGGCGCCGGGCTCGGATGTACGCCGAGCCCCGGCCGCGCACTCGCGCGTACGGTTCCGTCGTCGCCGCCGATGCCGGTCCAGGGGTCGTGGGCGAGCAGGAGATGGCCGTCCAGGTCGGTCCACCGGGCCCGGTCGGCGAGGTGGACGGCGGGGGCGATGCCGAGTGAACTGGCGGTGAGGCAGCCGAGCATGAGATCCGTTCCGCTTCCGGCGATCAGTGCGGCGATGCGCAGGGCCGCCCCGGGTCCGCCGCACTTGGCGAGCTTGACGTTGATGCCGTGGACGCGGCCGGCGAGGCGGCGGGCGTCCTCGAAGGAGACGGCGTCCTCGTCCGCGACGACCGGCAGCGGTGACCGCGCGGCGAGCCGGGCCAGCCCTTCCGGGTCGCCGGGGGCGACGGGCTGTTCGACGGCCTCGACGCCCAGTTCGGCGAACCGCCCGAGCAGCCGGGGCGCGGCGGACCGGCTCCAGCCGCCGTTCGGGTCGAGCAGCAGGCGTACGCCGGGGGCGGCGGCGCGGACCGCGCGGACCCGGGCGATGTCGTCCTCGGGGTCCGCCGATCCGGCCTTGACCTTGAGCACCGTGAATCCCTGGTCCGCGAGGCGGCCGGCGAGGGCGGCGGCCCGGGACGGCGTGGTGATGCCGATGGTCCGGGCGGTGGCGGCGGTGGGCGCGGCGGCGGCGCCGAGGAGCCGGTGCGCGGGTTTCCCGGCGCGTTTGCCGACGAGGTCGAGCAGCGCGGACTCGACGGCGGCCGTGACCGCCGGGGGCGCGTCGGTGGCGATCTCGGGCAGTGCGGCGAGGGCGGTCTCGGGGTCGGGGAAGCGGGCGAGTGCGCGGGAGGACCGCTGCAGCCACTGGTGCAGGGCCCCCGTGTCCAGTCCGTAGTACACGCTGGTGACGGCTTCGCCGTGGCCGTGGAGTCCCTGGTGCCCGACGGAGAGCCGGACGGCGTGCCGGGCGGTCGTGGTGGACCGGGAGATCCGCAGCGGCTCGGCGAGCCGGAGTTCGACGGTGGTGAGGGCGCACTTCATCGGAGCTCCCGGGGGCCGGTGACCGTGGTGCAGCGGGTCCAGCCCGTGGCCTCCGCCGCGCCGGGGTGGGAGATCTCCACGGGGCGGGTTGCCGGGGCGTGCGTGCGCAGGCCGTGCAGCGCGTTGAAGCCGTCGTCGAAGATGCTGCCGAGGTAGCGGTGCGGTCCGTCGGGGAAGACGGTGGCCACGACCGCGCCCGGGTGCACCCGGGCGGCCCAGGCGGCGACGAGGGCGACGGCCCCGGTGCTCCAGCCGCCGCTGACGAAGTTGCCCCGGGCGAGCCTGCGACAGCTGTCGGCGGCTTCGGCCGGGCCGACCCAGTGGACCTCGTCGAAGCGGTCGTGGGCGACGTTGCGGGGATGGATGCTGCTGCCGAGGCCGCGCATGAGCCGGGGGCGGGCGGGCTGGCCGAAGATGGCCGAGCCGGTGGCGTCGACGCCGATGAGCCGCAGCGCGGGCCAGTGTGCGCGCAGCGGGGCGGCGGTGCCGGCGCTGTGTCCGCCGGTGCCGACGCTGCACACCAGCACGTCCACCCGGTCGAGCCGGCCGGCGATCTCGGCGGCGAGCGAGGCGTATCCGGCGGTGTTGTCGGGGTTGTTGTACTGGTCGGGCCAGTAGGCGTCGGGCAGTGTGGCCCGCAGTTCGTGGAGCCGGGCGAGGCGGGCCGCCTGCCAGCCGCCCCGCTCGGCCGGGCGGTCGACCAGTTCGAGCCGGGCGCCGTGCGCGCGCAGCAACTGCCGCATGGACGGTTCGAGTTCGGAGTCGCCCACCAGGATCACGGGGTGCCCGAGCGCCTGGCCCGCGAAGGCGAGGCCGATGCCGAGGGTGCCGGACGTCGACTCCACGACCGGTGCGCCGGGGCGGAGTTCGCCGCGCTCCTCGGCCCCTTGGAGCATCGAGACGGCGGCGCGTGCCTTCATGCCGCCCACCCCGGAACCTTCGAGCTTGGCCCAGAAACCGGGGTGCGGACAGGGCAGGGGCGCGGTGATCCGGGCGAGCGGGGTGCGCCCGACGAGGCCGAGCAGTTCGCGGTTGCCGGCGGGGCGCAGGAGTGCTGTGGTCACCGGGTGCCTCCGTACTGGTGGATGGTGCCGGGGCCGCCATCGAGCCAGAAGAAGGGGTACGGCTCCGCGGACACGGCGGTGACCCCGGAGCCGATGAGCCGGGGCAGCACCGCGCTGCCCGTCTGGGCGAACATCACGAGCTGCTTGCCGTGCCGCAGGGCATGGACCCTGAGCTGTTCGAAGGTGCCGTTGCCGAGGGTCATCCCGGAGGCGAGGACGGCGTCGCAGCGGGTGAGCAGGTCCGGGGCGTCCGTGCGGACCGGCTCGTCCCACTCCGTGGCGCCGCCCTTGAGATCGCAGGGCACGTACCGCAGTCCGCGCTCACGCAGCGCCTCCAGGAGCGAGTTGACGACGCCGACGACGAGCACCGTGCGGCCGGGCGGCAGGTCGAGCAGGCCGACGACGGCGCGCGCCCTGGCCCGCGACTTCTCCAGGGATCCCCCGGCGGGCAGCGGCGATGGCCGGGCGCCCGAGGCGGGGCCGTGGGGCAGGGCGTGCATGAGGACGGTGTCGAGTGCGGCGATCCGTACCGGCCGCAGCGGGTGGGCGAGGAGCGTGGCGGCGTCGGTCCCGACGCAGTCGTCGGCCGTGCCTTCCGGCAGCTCGTCCGGCTCGACCGCGCAGGAGCCGACGGCGGCGCCGATGCGCAGGCTCAGCACCTCGTTGCGGTAGCCGCCGGCCCGCCCCGTATGCCGGACGGACTGGCGGGTGGTGAAGGCGGTGCTGACGCGGAGGGCCCTCGGATCTTGCCCGTACGCGCCGGCCAGGACCCGGGAGACCAGCTCCTCGCACGAGCCGGGGGCCGGGGCGGTGGCGGTGTGCGCGGTCATCGGGACACCACCCGGGGGCGGAGGCCCGCCAGCAGCGCTTCCACGCGGGCGCGGGCGCCCGGCCCGTCGGTGTCGCCCGCCATCACATGTCCGAGGTATCCGTTGTTGCTGCCCTCGGCGGTGACCCGGGTGCCGGGCGCGGCGAGGCTGAGCTCCAGCACGTCGTCGGCCTCACCGACCGCGTCGCCGCCGCCGACGCCGTCCAGCACTCCCCCGGTGCCGGGCACCAGGAAGCCGATGGCGGCGCTGCGCAGTCCGGTGTCGTGCGGCCGCAGATCCGGCTCCTCGCCGAGCGCGACGCTCACACAGGCGGCGGCGAGGTCGATACCGGTGACGTGCCGGACGAGTTCGGTGATGCGGTTGCCGGCCGGGCGGGGGTTGACCTCCACCACGCGGGGTCCCGCGGGCGTCAGCTTGACCTCGGTGTGCGCCACCACGTCGTCCAGGCCCAGCGCCTCGATCGCCCGGACCGCCGTGTCCCGGGCCGCGTGGGCGTCCTGTTCGGTGAGGTCCGCCGGGAACATGTGCCCGGTCTCCACGAAGGCCGGGGCGCCGCCGATGCTCTTGTCGGTCACCCCGATCACCCGGGTCCGTCCCCGGTGGGTGACGGTCTCGACGCTGACCTCGGGGCCGTGCAGCAGCTCTTCCAGCAGGACCACCGGGGAACGGCGCTGCCCCCGCGCGTTGACCGGGAAGTCGGCGAGGGCGCGGTGGGCTTCGGCGAGCTGCGCCTCGTCGTCCACGCGGCGCACCAGCATCCCCGCGCACAGGTCAACCGGCTTCACGACCAGCGGCAGCCCGATCCGCGCCGCCGCCTTGGCGGTGCCGGGCCAGTCGGCGCAGACCGCGTAGCGCGGTCCGGGCACTCCGGCGCGGGCGAGGACGTCGCGGGTGGCGTCCTTGCGGCAGGCGTTCTCCATCGCTTCGGGCGCGGGGCCGGGCAGGCCCAGACGGGCCGCGATACGGGCGGCCACCGGCAGGTAGTAGTCGCAGGAGGAGACCACCGCGTCGAAACCCAGGGCCCGGTGGGCGCGTTCCGCGAACGGCAGCAGGAGGTCCGGGTCGTTGGTGGGGGCCGTCAGGACGTTCCGGGCCGAGAGCAGCGGGTGCCGGGTGCCCTCGGGCGCCGAACGCAGGTAGTGGTGCAGATCGCGGGTGAGGAAGGTGAACTCGTGCCCGCCCTCCCGGATGGCTCTCGGCAACAACCTGCTCATCGACCCGACCCAGCTCTCGACCATCAGCAGATGAGCCACAACTCCCCCTGTTCGGACGCACGGTTGCGTAATTCCGGGCACACGTCGGCGGACGGCCGACAGGCTGCGCACCCGACCCCGCATACGTTAACGACAATCGTTTTCATTGTCATCTACGTGTCGGAGTCCCGTGCTTTTCCGCCGATTTGCGCGGGCCCGGCGGGCGCGGTTGATTGGAATGAGGTACGTGCGTCGCCCGGCGAGAGACGGGTGACCGCCGAGAGACGAGTGACCGCCGTGCGTGGTCCGCGATGTGGGGTGAGTCCCGTGCTGTTCGCCGACCGGACCGACGCGGGCCGGCGGCTCGGCGAAGCCCTCCGGCCCCTCGCGCAGAGCGATCCCCTCGTGCTGGGGCTCCCGCGCGGCGGTGTGCCGGTGGCCTTCCGTGTCGCGCAGGAGCTCGACGCCCCGCTCGACGTCATCGTGGTCCGCAAACTCGGCGTCCCGCGCCACCCGGAACTGGGCTTCGGGGCCATCGGGGAGGGCGGGGTCCGGATCATCAGCGACGACATCGTGCGCCGGGCCGGCGTGTCGGACTCCGAGATCGCGGCCGTCCAGGAGGCGGAGGAGACCGAACTGCGGCGGCGGGCCCGGGAGTTCCGGGGAGATCGGCCCCGCGTCCCGCTCGCCGGGCGCACCGTGGTCCTGGTGGACGACGGGATCGCCACCGGCGCGACCGCCCTCGCCGCCTGCGCGGTGGCCCGGGCGCAGGGCGCCGCCCATGTGGTGCTGGCCGTGCCGGTCGCGCCGCCGTCCGCGGCGGCCCGGCTGCGGAAGGAGGCGGACGAACTGGTCTGCCTGTCGTCACCGGCCGCCTTCTCGGCGGTGGGCGAGTGGTACCGGGACTTCGGCCAGACGCCGGACGAGGAGGTCGTCGCGCTGCTGGCCCTGGCCGCCCGGCAGACCGGTCCCCGGCTGACCAGCGACGTCCTGGTGGAGGCCGGCGGGGTCGACCTGCCCGGCACCCTCACCCCGGCCGGTGGCTCCGGGGCGCTCGTGGTGTTCGCCCACGGATCCGGGAGCAGCCGGCACAGCCCACGCAACCGGTCGGTCGCGGCGGCGCTGAACCGGGCCGGCCTCGGCACGCTGCTGTTCGACCTGCTCACCGCGGACGAGGAGGCGGAGGGCGGCCATGTCTTCGACATCTCGGCCCTCGCCGGCCGCCTGGTGGACGCCACCGCCTGGGTGCGGGGCCATGCGCCCGGGCCCCTCGGCGTGTTCGGTGCCAGCACGGGCGCGGCCGCCGCGCTCCAGGCGGCGGCCGTCACGGGCGCGGACCGGGACACCGGCATCGGGGCGGTCGTCTCGCGGGGCGGCCGGCCCGATCTGGCGGGGGCCCGCCTGGGCGAGGTCCGCTCCCCCACCCTGCTGCTCGTGGGCGGTCGGGACACCCGGGTCCTGGACCTGAACCGCCGGGCTCAGGCGGAGCTGCGCTGCGAGAGCCGGCTCGACGTCATCCCCGGTGCGACGCACCTCTTCGATGAGCCGGGGACACTGGACGAGGTCGCGGAGCGGGCCCGCGACTGGTTCGTCGAGCACTTGGCGGACGGGGCCGCCTGACGGGGCCACGAGCACCCAGGTCCACCGTTCCGACGACAATTCCCGGGACGAGGCAACCCCGGGCGCCGATCCGTGGTCTTGATCCACAGCAAGGCGGCACGCCGCACACACGACCACTCTCGCCCCTCCCCCCTGAGCACGGACCGGAGAACCGGCCAACTATACGCTACGTGTATACATGCACTGCATAGTCATGGCCGCGGCCGCCCGTGCCCGCGCGAAAGGCTTCCATGCACAGCAAGGCACTGGCGCCCGAATACCAGGGCGCCCTCACCAAGATGTCCGTGAACGCCTCACTCACGGACGTACTCGCCGAGGGCGTACGCCACTTGGAAGAGGCCGAACGCTCCGGCTCCGCCCGGGAAGTGGCCCGCGCGGGTCTCGCCGTGGCCGAGGCGCACCGCAGGCTCGGCCAGGTCCGGGACGCCGACTCAGCGTGGAAGGCGAGTTACCGCGCCGCCCGCTCGGCGGACGACGTCGGGGCGATGGCCTGGGCCCTGTGGAGCGGCGGCACGCTGGCCCGCCAGCGCGGCCGGCTCCGGCTCGCGTTCCGGCTCCTGGGCCTGGCGGCGGACATGGGCAAGAGGGGCGGGGACGTCGTGGCCCGGGGCTACTCGCTCGCCGGCCTCGCGGAGACCGGGCGCATCCAGGGCGACTACCGGACCGTCGCCGCGCTGCACGAGCAACTGCTCGCCGAGGCCCGGGCACGCGGCGAGGCGCGCCACACCGTCTGGGCCCTGGAGGGCATCGCGCAGATCCACCGCAACACCGGTTCCTTCGACACCGCCCTGGCGATGTTCGAGGAGGCGGCCCAGCTCGCCGGTGACGCCGACGACCGGCGGGGCCGGGCCTGGGCGCTGCGCGGCATGGCCGACATCATCTCCGTACGCGACAACGACCCGGACCGTGCGCTGGAACTGCTGGCCGAGGCCGAGGTCACCTGCCGCGAGATGAAACTGTCGAGCGCCCTGGCGTACAACCACAAGATGCGCGCCAACGTGCTCTACCGCGCCGGACGCCATGAGGAGGCCCGGCAGGGCTACGCGGGTGCGCTGGAGGAGTTCCGGGCGATGGCGGAGCCCCGCGGCGAGGCGCTGGCGCGGCTCGGACTGGTGAAGTCGCTCGCCCGGCTCGGGCGGGACGCCCGGGAGACGGCCGCCGACCTGGACGCGCTGCGGGCCACGCTCGACCGGATCGGGCTGCTCAACGCCCGGGACATGGTCGACCGGGCGTACACGGAGCTGGGCGTGGAGCGGGCCGGGGACAAGGCGGCGGACGCGGGCGGTGGGCGATGACGTCCCCGACGGCCTCCTCCCCGGTGACCGCACCGCGCATCCTGGCCCGCTGCCGCGCCCTGGTCCGCCCCGCCCTGTCCCGGGCCGTGCGCCAACTGCACCCGTGGCACGCCGAGATCACCGCGTTCTCGCTCGGGTGGGACGGGGTGGACGGCGACGACGTGCCGGGCGCCCAGGGCAAGGGCGTACGCCAGGCGCTGGCCGTGCTCGGCGCGGAGGCCGTCGGGGCGGAGGCCCGGGACGCGGTGCCCGGAGCGGTCGCCGTCGAGCTGATCCACACCTTCTCGCTGCTCCACGACGACATCATGGACGGCGACGAGACGCGCAGGCGGCGTGCCACCGCCTGGAAGGCGTACGGAACCGGCCCGGCGGTCCTCGCGGGGGACGCGTTGTTCGCCCAGGCGGTGCGGACACTCACCGACGCGCCGGGCAGGCAGTGCGCGCCGGCGATGCGGCTGCTCGCCGGGACCCTCACCGACCTGGTGCACGGCCAGGCCGACGACCTGCTCTTCGAGTCGCGGCCCTGGACCGGTCCCGACGCCGTGCGGGCGCACGAGTACCGGCAGATGGCCGAGCGCAAGACCGGTGCGCTGCTGGGCTGCGCCGCCGGTCTGGGCGCCCTGCTCGGGGGCGCCGGGCGCACGGAGGCCGACGCGCTGGCCGCGGCGGGGCGCCACCTGGGCGTGGCGTTCCAGGCGGCGGACGATGTGCTGGGGATCTGGGGCGATCCCGCGGTCACGGGCAAGCCGGTGCACGGCGACCTCGGGCGCGGCAAGAAGACCTATCCGGTGCTCGCCGCGCTCGCCGCCGGCGGACCGGCCGCGACGGAGCTGGCGGCGCTGCTGCGCGGCGGACCGCTCGACGAGGAATCGGTGCGGCGGGCCGCCGGGCTGGTGGAGGAGGCCGGCGGGCGGGCGGCCGCCACGGCGGAGGCGCACGGTCACCTGGAGCGGGCGCGGGCCTGCCTGGAGAGCGTCGCGTCGGCGCCCGGTGCCCTGGAGGAGATGCTCACGCTGTTCCCGTACGTCGTGGACCGCGCCCTGTGACAACGGCCGCGCCGCCCCTCGTTCCGGCGGGCGGCGCGGCCGCCGTCACCGGTGCATCGACGCGCCCTTGAGGATCTTGTCCACCGCGTTGCGGGGGCCGTGCACCACGATCCCCACCAGGTCCAGCGAGTCCCGGTGCACCGCGCGCACCGCGGCGCGGTTGTCCCGGTCGTTGCCCGTCGCGAAGAGGTCCGAGGTGAACACGGACAGCGCCACGCCCCGGGAGACCGCACGGGTGTGGGCGGTGGTGAGCGTCTCCTTCGGGCCCTCGAAGACCATGACCGGCTGGCGGAACATCGGCAGGTACGGGGTGTCGTCCGCGTCGGTGTAGGGCTCGCCGATCAGCTCCGGGGCGGCCGTGGCGAGACCGCTGACCAGGAAGGCGGTGACGTTCAGCCGCTGCCAGGTCTCCAGGTCGTCGCGGAGCAGCACGGCGATCTTGGTGTCGAAGCGGACGGGGGCGGGTGCGGTGGTCTCGGCTGTCATGCCCCCGAGCCTGCCGGGCCGCCCGGGGCCAGGTCTTGTACGAACTTTGCACGTGGGGGCGCGGCGTACGATCGGCGTATGGCCGCAGCACGTCCCGAGATCACCGCGTGGTCGCCGCCCGTGGAGGGGATCGCCGAGGTCTTCCACGCCCATTTCACCGACCACGCCTACCCCATGCACACGCACGACGCCTGGACGCTGCTGGTCGTGGACGAGGGCATGGTGCGCTACGACCTGGACCACCACGAGCACGGTGTGCTCACCCACACGGTGACGCTGCTGCCGCCGCACGTCCCGCACAACGGTGAGGCGGCCACCCCCGAGGGCTTCCGCAAGCGCGTGCTGTACCTGGAGACCGGCCAGGTGGACGAACGGCTGATCGGCCGGGCGGTGGACCGGCCCGTGCTGCACGACCCGGCGCTGCGCACGCGTATCGACAGCCTCCACCGCACGCTCGCGGACCGGGGTGACGAGCTGGAGGCGGCGAGCCGGCTCGCCCTCGTCGCGGAACGGCTCGGGCAGCATCTGCGCGACCGGGTCGGCTCCGCCCCGTACGTCCACGACGGCAGGATCGCGCACCGGCTGCGCGAGCTGCTGGACGCGACGTACGTCGAGGGCATCACGCTCCAGGAGGCCGGTGTGCGGCTGCACGCCCATCACGCCCATCTGGTACGGGCGTTCAGCCGCGAGTTCGGGATGGCACCGCACCAGTACGTCACGGGCCGGCGGGTCGACCTGGCGCGCCGGCTGCTGCTGCGCGGGGTCCCGGCGTCGGCGGTGGCCGCGTCGGCCGGGTTCTACGACCAGTCCCATCTGACCCGCCACTTCAAGCGGATCGTGGGCACGGGCCCGGGCCACTACGCCCGTACGCGCGGCGCGTGAGCCTCCGCTAGCGGCGCTCCAGCACACCCCGGACGAAGGCCGCCTGGCCCGCGTGCTGGAGGTCGTCCGACAGGACGCTGACCAGCCGCACTCCCAGGGTGACGGGCGGGTCCCACCCTTCGTCCACGACGCGGCTCAGCGCGTGGCCGTCCAGGCCGCTGATGTAGGCGAGCGTGTTCTCGTGGACGGCGTCGTAGTAGCCGAGGAGCAGATCGGCCGAGCCCACGCGGACGGCCGCGACCTCCTTGCTGCTCTGCCCGTAGCCGGTGGCGTCGGCCGGGAGCGGCAGGTCGAAGCGGCCGGCCCAGTCCTGGGCGGTCCAGAGCTGTTCGGTGCCGGCCGCGTCCGCGATGTGGTCGTCCTGGACGCGGGTCAGATGCCAGACGAGCCAGGCGATCGAGTTGGCGTCGTCGTCGAGCCGGGCGTGGAGGTCGTCGGGGGCCAGGCCCTCGACGGCCGCGTGCACGGTCTCCTGGATGCGGGCGTACCCATCGGTCAGGATGTCGGTGACGTTCATGCGTTCAACCATGGCCGTTCGTCTTCCCCCGTGCGGCCACCGACACGCGCCGGGGCGGGGGGGGGGGGGGGGGGGGGGGCCGCCCCCCCCCCCCCCCCCCCCGCCGGGGGGGGGGGGGGGCCACACCCAGGGGGGCCCCCCCCCCCCCCCCCCCC
>NZ_JBIWCN010000011.1:163581-251723 GCF_044761525.1 Streptomyces sp. NPDC097595
CCTTGGTTCTGTTGGTGGTTGACGTTCTTGGTTACACCCTGGGCGGTTCGCGTCCCCCGGGGCGCCCCCCCCCCCGCGCGGGGGCGGGCCCGGGGGGGGCGGCCCCCCGCGGGGCCCCGCCCGGTCGTCAGCTGTAGATGCCGAACTCCCAGAGGGAGTAGCCCCACGCCGTGCCCCGCTGGGTGAGGTTGAGCTTCACATAGCGGGCGGTCTGCGCGAGGTCGAGGTCGTCGGCGTCCCCGTCACCGGTGGTCGTGGTGTACACCGACCGCCAGGAGTTGCCGTCGTCCGAGACCAGCACCTCGTAGGACTTGGCGTACGCCGGGTCCCACACCAGCTGGAGGTGGCGGAACGACTTCCGCTCGCCCAGGTCGACCTGGATGGACTGCGGGTCGCTCCAGTCACTGGCCCACCGGGTGTCGAGGCGTCCGTCGACCGCCATCGCCGCGGTGCAGGGGCAGCCGCTGCTGCCGGCCTGGGCGGAGGAGGCGGTGGCCGGGCGGCCGAGCGCGATGTTGGTGCCGCTGACCGGGGGCACCACGACCTTCACCGACTTGGTCTCGATGCCGGCGTTGCCGTGACCGTCCTCGGCCTGGATGTACACCTTCCACACACCGAGCCGCGCGGGCGCGGTCACCGCGAAGGTGCCGTTGCCGGTGGACCGCCAGGCGGCCTCCACCAGGGCCTTGTCGCCGGTCGCGTAGTTGCCGCTCAGGTAGATCTTGTACGTGACCGGGTCGTTGTCCGGGTCCCGGACGTCGGCCCGGACGGTGAACTCCTTGCCCGCGGGGGCGCCGCCGGCGTTCTGCACCGTCATGTTGCTGATGACGGGCGGGGTGTTGTCACCGGCGGTGGAGCCGCTGTACGCCTTCTTCAGCGCGTAGTAGGAGAGCCGCTTCTTGCCGTCCGGCACCACGTTGAACCAGACGCCGCCGAAGTCGTGCTCGGTGCCGTAGTGGAAGAAGGTGGCGCCCAGCGCGACACCCTGGTGGCCGGTGACGCAGTTCCACGCCTTGGTGTACCCCTCGGCCTTCTGTACGTCGGTGGGCTCGTCCGGAATGCCGTTGGCGTCGTCCGGGACCTCCCACTCACCGGCCGGGCCGCCCTCGGTGATGATGTAGGGCTTGGTGTAGCCGCCGGACTCCCAGGCGGTGCGGACCGAGCAGATGTCTCCGTAGGAGTTCATCGAGTAGAGGTCCAGGTCGGGGGCGTTGCGCTTGTAGTAGGGCCAGGCACCGGTCCAGGCGTCGGTGGACGTCACCGGGTGGTCCGGGTCGATGGTGTGGATCTTCTTCGCGACGTCGTTGACGAAGCTGGTGTAGGCGTTGCGCTGCTTCTCCAGCTCGTCACCGCTGTAGCAGTTCTGGAGGCCGAGCACCGACTCGTTGCCCACGTTCCACATGAGCACACCGGGGTGGCTCTTGTACGTGTCCACCCACTTGGCGAACTCGGTCAGCGACGAGGACTTGTAGGCGTCGTCGGTCAGGTAGTTGACGCAGCCGCCGCTGCCCGGACCGCCGCCGGGCTGCAGCCAGAAACCGCTGACCACGCGGATGCCGTTGGCCGCCGCCGCGTCGAGCAGCGGCTTGGAGGTGCCGTCGGTGCCCCAGGTGCGGATGGTGTTGACGCCCATGGACTTCAGGTCGGGCATGTAGCGTGCCGCGTCGTTGACGGACGGGCCCCAGGTCAGTCCCTTGACCTGGTACGGCTTGCCGTCGACGGTGAGCTGCCAGTTGCCCTGCGAACCGGTGACGCGGACGGCTCCGCCGGTGCCGGGGTCGGGGTTCGTGGAGCCGGTGGTGCCGTACACCTGGAACTCCCACAGGGAGTAGCCGTAGCCGCCGGCGCGGGCGGTGCCGTGCATCCTGACGTAGCGGCCGGACCCGCTGACCGCGAGGTCGTCGGTGCCGCCGTCGCCGTTGGTGACGGTCTTCAGGGTGCGCCAGTCGGAGCCGTTGTCGGAAGCCTGGATCTCGTACGCCTTGCCGAAGGCGGACTCCCAGGTCAGGACGACCCTGCTGAGGTCGGCCTTGGCGCCCAGGTCCACCTGGAGCCACTGGGGGTCGCTCCACTGGCTGGCCCAGCGGGTGCCGGTGAGGTTGCCGTCCACGGCGGCCGAGGCCGCGTATCCGGCGCCCTCGGACGAGGACGCGGTGGCGGTCTTCCCCTGCGACAAAAGGGATTCCGCGGCCCGGGCGCCCGGCGCGGTCAGCATGACCAGCGACGAGGCGACGAGGGCGAGAAGGGTGATCAGCAGCGTGCCCGCGCGGGGTCTCGCGGGCAGGGCTGAACCGGCTCTGTGCACATTCTCTCCTGGCGGAAGAGTGCGGGACGGGGATCCCGCGGTGGGTTGGGAGAGCGCTCTCCCAGGAGAGTGACGTGTACTCGTCCGGCTGTCAACGATCAGGACACGCCGGGTTCACGGAAATGTGCTCAAGGGGTTACGGAACGAGGTTCCGCCCGGTCTCGACGGGGTGGTGCTCGGGGCGGCCGCCCACCCCTGCGGCCCGCGCCGCCGCGTGCAGCGAGCGCAGGGCCAGCAGGAGGAACCCGATGTCATCGAGGTAGACCGGGTCCGGCAGCAGGTCGACCGGCGAGACGGTGTACAGCACCGCCGCCCAGACGAGCGCCTTGTTGCGCAGCGGGACACCGGCGTCCACCAGCAGCTTCCTGGCCTTCAGGACCCGCACCAGGAGGACGCCGGCGACGGCCAGCATGAGCAGCGCGAGGGCCGCGCCGACGATGATCCAAGCCTTGGTGTCCATGCTTCATCCTGCCCTATCCGGAGCGTTGCGTCCGCTGCCGGTTGCGGCGCTTCAGGGCGCGGCGCTCGTTCTCGCCGAGCCCGCCCCACACCCCGGCGTCCTGGTTGTTCTCCAGGGCCCACCGCAGGCATTCCTGCTGTACGGGGCAGTGCCGGCACACCGCCTTGGCCTCCTCGACCTGGACGAGCGCCGGGCCGGTGCTTCCGATGGGGAAGAACAGGTCCGGGTCCTCGTCGCGGCAGGCCGCGTGCATGCGCCAGTTCTCCATGGACTCTCACTCCTGACGGTCGTGTGCGTCGCGTTTGCCTCGGTACGCTGCGGGTGACCGCCATTTCACCCGCGAAACCCCGTCGGCCCCTTCCTTCGCGTCCTCTTCACGTCCCGCGAAGCTGCGGGGGCGGCGGCTGAGGGGCGATCATGGGAGACGGCGGGCCTGCGTCGGGCACGGTGACGGCTGGGAAGGATCGTCCGTGGGCGGCACTGATGACATGCGGATCGGCTGGGGCGAGGCCCGCCGCGCGGGCGCGCGCCGGTCGTCCGAGAGCGGTCTGCTCGACGTCCTCGGGGTCGCCGCGCTCGTCCTGGACACCCAGGGCCGCATCGTCCTGTGGAGCCCGCAGGCCGAGCGGCTCCTGGGGTACTCCGCCGAGGAGGCGCTGGGCGAGTTCGCCGCCCAGGTGCTGGTCGACGAGGAGCACTTCGAGCTGGTGCTGCGCCTGTTCGGCGAGGTGATGAGCAGCGGCGAGGCATGGGCCGGGGTCTTCCCCGTACGGCACAAGGACGGCACCACCCGGCTGCTGGAGTTCCGCAACATGCGGTTGCAGGACGACCGGGGTGGCTTCTACGCGCTGGGTCTTGCGGCCGACGGGGATGTGCTGCGCCGGGTGGAGCGGGATCTCGCGCTGTCGGTGGGCCTGGTCGACCAGTCGCCGATCGGCCTCGCGGTGCTGGACCCGGATCTGCGCTTCATGTCCGCGAACGCGGCGCTGGAACGGATGGACGGCATGTACGCCGCCGAGCACCTGGGGCGGCCGATCGACGAGGCGCTGTCGTTCCTGGGCCCGGAGGGCCTGGCGACGGCCGCGCGGGAGGTCCTGGACAGCGGTGTCCCGCAGGTGTCGCGCCAGGTGGTCGGCCGCTCCCCCGCCGCACCGGACAGCGACCGTGCCTGGTCGGTGTCGCTGTACCGGCTGGAGGACTCCGCGGGGCGGGTGCTGGGCATCGCCGTATCGCTGATCGATGTCACCGACCGGTACCGCGCGGCGGCCGAGGCGGAGCGGGCCCGGCAGCACCTCGCGCTGATCGCGGACGCCTCGGTGCGCATCGGGACCACGCTCGACCTGGAGCAGACGGCCCTGGAGCTGGCCGAGGTCACCGTGCCGCAGCTCGCCGACGTCGCCGCGGTGGACGTGCTGGACAGCGTCCTGAAGGGGCGCCCCGGGCCGGCGGACGGTCCGCTCCTGATCCAGGCCCTCGCCGTGGTCGCGGCCCGGCCGACGCCCGTGGTGGAGGCGGCGGATCCGCCGGGCCGGGCCGCCCGCTACGGCGCCGACCGCCTGGTCACCCGGTGTGTGCGGACGGCCCGGCCGGTGCGGGTGCCGCACCTCGACGCGGTGACGCTGGCGCGGGTGGCCCGGGACGAGCGGTCGGCCGCCCTGCTCGCCGAGGCCGGTGCGCACTCGTATCTGGCGGTGCCGCTGATCGCGCGGGGCGAGGTGCTGGGGGCGATCGACCTGATCCGGACGGACAACCCGCTGCCGTTCACCGAGGAGGACGAGGCGCTGGCCTCCGAGCTGGCGGCCCGGGCCGCGGTCGGCATCGACAACGCCCGCCTCTACCGCCAGCAGCAGGAGACCGCGCTGACCCTTCAGCGCAGCATGCTGCCGCGCAACCATCACGACCCGGTGGGCCTGGACGTGGTGTCCCGGTACCGCCCGGCCGCCTCGCGGTACGAGGTCGGCGGTGACTGGTTCGACGTGATCGGGCTGCGCGACGACGGGACCGCCCTGGTGGTGGGCGATGTGATGGGCAGCGGGATCAACGCGGCCACCACGATGGGCCGGCTGCGCACCGCGACGCAGACCCTGTCCCGGCTCTCCCTGGAGCCCGCCGAGGTGCTGCGGCACCTGGACGAGATCACCGCCGGTCTCGACCCGTGGTTCGCCACCTGTGTCTACGCCGCGTACGACCCGGGCGCCGGGCGGTGCCGGGTGTCCACGGCCGGGCATCTGCCGCCGGTGCTGATCCCGGAGGGTGGTGAGCCGGTGCTCCTGGACCTGCCGGCCGGGGCGCCGCTGGGGGTGGGCGGGGTGCCGTTCAGCGATGTCACGGTGCCGCTGGGCCCGGGCGACCGGCTGGTCCTCTACACGGACGGCCTGGTGGAGACCCGGGACGACGACATCGACAGCCGCCTGGCGACGCTGCTGGGGCTGTTGCGTACTCCGGACGCCTCGCTCGACGCGACGTGCGACCGGCTGCTTCGCGAGCTGCGGGACCCGGACGGCCACGACGACGTGGCGCTGCTGATGGCCCGGGTCCACGCGTGACGGCGGCGCGGGGTCAGTGCGCGCACCTGCGCCGGATGCGGCACTTCGCGGTGGCGCGGGCGCGGTAGCCGCCGGCGCCGAGGAAGCCCAGGCCGATGCCCAGCATCCAGGAGTCCTTGGCGAGCGCGATGCCGTCCTGCGTCGGCCGCAGACTGCCGGGCTCCCGCATGCCGGGGGTCCGCAGATAGAGGCCGAAGAGGCCGCCGGAGAACCCGGTGAGGGCGAGCCCGGCGAGCCGGGTCGGCACGAACGGGACCAGCAGGGTGGTACCGACCGCGATCTCGGACCAGGCGAGCAACCGGGTGAACCGGGCGGGTTCCAGCTTGCCGAGGAACGGATAGGCGTTGCTGGCCATACCGTGCAGCCCCTGGGCGGTCCCCTCGTCGGCCTTGAGCTTGCCGAGGCCGGAGTTGAGGATGAAGGCGCCGGTGGCGAGGCGCGGCGGGATATCGCGCGGTTCGGGCAACAGCATCATGGCGTGAGCCTCCATGGAACAGGTCGTCGGCCCCCGGTCGAGCCTAGCCAGGGGGTGTCCCGGGCGCGCGTCGAGCGGCCGGGCGGGTGGGCGATACTGGGCGCGGCGGGTACGCGAGAGGGGGCTCAGTGGTCCAACAGCCAACGGAATACGACATCGTGGTGGTCGGCGGCAGCGGGGTGGACACGATCGTCCGCGTCGACGCCCTGCCGGTTCCCCTGGCCGACGCGGTGATGGTCGGCCCGATCCAGGAGTGGCCCGGCCAGACCGGTGGCAATGTGGCGCTCGGCGCCCGCGCGCTGGGGCTCGACGTGGCGTTCCTGGACTGCGTCGGCGACGACTGGATCGGTACACAGGTGCGCGAGCGCCTGGCGAAGGGCGATGTGGAGTTCCACGCGGTGATCTCCCCGGCCGGGACCCGGCGCGCGGTGAACCTCGTGGACGCGACGGGCCGGCGGATGTCGTTCTACGACGCCCGGGACCCGGAGGACCTGCGGATGCCGCGGGAGTTCTATCTGCCCCATCTGCGCCGGGCCCGCCATGTGCATCTGTCGATCACGCACTTCGCCCGGTTCCTGTACGACGACATCGAGGCGCTGGGGGTGGCGGTCTCCACGGATCTGCACGACTGGGACGGGCTGAACGCGCACCAGCGGGAGTTCGCGCTCCGGTCCGATCTGGTGTTCTTCAGCGCGGCGACGACCGGGGAGCGCGCGCCCGCGCTGATGCGGGAGATCCTGCGCGAGGGCCGGGCCGGGGCCGTGGTGGCCACAGCGGGGGCGGAGGGGGCGTACCTCCTCACGCGCGACGGCGGCGACGAACCGGTGCACATCCCGGCGGTGGTGCCGCCGGCTCCGGTGGTGGACAGCAACGGGGCGGGCGACGCGTTCGTCACCGGTTTCCTGTACGGCCGGCTCGACGGACGTGAGCCGGCGGAGTGCGCCCGGCTGGGGGCGGTATCGGGTGCCTTCGCGTGTACGGCTCCGGGCTCGACGGCCATGATCGGCCGGGCGGAGCTGCTGGGGGCGTGAGACGGGTGGGTGCCCCGGCTGCCGGGGCACCCACCCGGACGGGTCACTTCAGGTAGGGGCCCGCGGTGCCGATCTTTCCGGGGCCGTTGAGCACGTACACGCGCATGTTGCCCTTGCCCGGGGCGTCGACGGTCAGCTTTCCGTCGCTGACGACCCGGGTGTCACCGGTGACGGCGTCCTTGTAGGTGCCGTTGGGGATGCCGGTGTACGAGGCGCCGCCCGTGACGGTGACCAGGGCGAAGCTGTCGGTCGCACCGCTGGTGTAGCGGCGCTTGTACGCCATCTGGCCCGTGATGCCCTCCGTGGAGTACTGGCCCATCTGGAGGGCCGGCACCGCCCGGCGGATCTGGTTGAGCCGCTGGAGGTGCTTCACCAGGGGCTGGGCCAGGGTGTTCGCGACCTCACCGGACGCGGAGTCGACCTGGGAGAACGCCGAGGAGGTGACGTTGCCCGCGAGGTGGTCGCCGTAGTAGGCCCGGCCGGTGGTGGCCAGGGGGCAGGTGGGGCCGCAGTCGATCTTCTTGCCGGCCTGGAACTCGATCTCCGATCCGTAGTAGAGGGTCGGGATGCCGCGGAACGTCCACATCAGGGACATGTTCTCGGCCCAGGCGTCGGTGCCGCCCGCGTAGCGTTCGCTGCTCTTGTTGGGCCCGTAGTCGTGGCTGTCGACGTAGACGACGTTGTAGGTGGCGTCGTTGGTGGAGTCGTCGGAGTCCTTGCCGTTGTTGAACGCGTTGGTGGCGTCACCGAAGTTCATGTGCATGCGCATGTCGATGATGTTCATGCCGGAGAACTGGCTGTGGTCCGGGGTGTGGTAGCTGTTGCCGTCCAGGAACGCGTTGGTGGAGACCGGCTGGTTTCCGGTGCCGAGCTGCTCCTCGTAGTCGTACATCTCCAGCGCGGCCTTGGCGTCGTCGGCGTCGTACTCCTTGCGTTCCTTCCAGGTGAAGAACTGCGCCGAGTGGTTGACCGAGCCGCGGTTCCACTTGTCGTTGACGAACGCGCCGACCTCGCCGAAGACGAGGAAGTTCTTCGCGGCCTCGGCGCCGAAGCGCTGGGTGACCCGCTCCTGGATCGCGGGCAGGAAGCGGCGGTTCCAGGTGGTGCGCGGGATGTGCACAGCGGTGTCGATACGGAAACCGTCCACGCCCATGTCGATGTACTTGTCGTAGGCGCCGATCAGGTAGTTCTGCACCGGTGCGGACTCGGTGTTGAAGTCGGCCAGGTCCTCGTGCAGCCAGCAGGAGCGGGAGTCCTCGCCCTCCCAGTTGCCGAGCCAGCAGGTGTGGTAGTACTCCTTCGGGAACATCCCCGATGTGGGGTTGGGCCACTGGCAGTTGTAGATGGTGTAGCCCTCGGCGGACTTGGCGCCGGTGGGCTTGCCCCAGTTGAGACAGGTGTTGCCGGCGGGCTCGGCGGTGGACCACATGTCGCCGTTGTAGTAGGACTTGCCGCTCTTGGGCTCGACGGTGAGTCCGTCGTACTCGAAGCCCTCGTTCTTCTCGTCGTAGTACCAGCTCCACTGCGTGTCGCGGACGCCGTAGACGGTCGGCGTGAACAGGCCCTTGGCGCCCCAGCGCGAGGAGTGGTTGTAGACGACGTCCTGGTAGATCTTGATGCCCTTGGCGTGGGCGGCGTTGATGAGGTCCTGGTAGGAGGCTCCGGCGGACTCCAGGCGGGGGTCGACCTTGTAGAAGTCGTATCCGTGGTAGCCGTGGTAGTCGTAGTCGGACCGGTTCAGGACGACCGGGGTGATCCAGATGGCCGAGAAGCCGAGCCCCTTGATGTAGTCGAGTTTGTTGACCAGACCCTTGAAGTCCCCTCGGAACATGGGGTCGTTGTTGGCCGCGTTGCCGGACTTGACGTCCTGGCTGCCGCCCCGGTTGTTGCTCGTGTCACCGTCGTTGAAGCGGGCGGTGAGGACGAAGTAGATCGGGTCCTCGCGGGGGTCGGTGCCGAGTGGTGTGCCCTGGGCCGCCGCCGGAGGCTTGTCGCCGGTGGTCGCCCTCGCGGGCGCGGAGGCGGCGGAGGTGTTGCCCGCCGCGTCGACCGCCTTGACGGTGTAGGTGTAGGCGGTGTGCTCCTCCAGGCCCGATTCGGAGAGCACGGTGGAGGTCACATCGGTGACGACGCCGCCCTTGGTGCCGCCCGTGCGGGTGACCTGATATTTCGTCACCTTGTTGTTGTCCGTGGCGGGTTCCCAGCTGAGGACGACCGCGACGCCGTCGGCCTTCGCCGTCACTCCGCTCGGCACGGTGGGCGCTTCGGTGTCGGCGGGTTCGGCGGCGCACGGGTCCTCGGCGTCCTTGACGACCGCGCGGTCCTTCACGGTGCTGAGGCCGGCCGGGATCGTGTAGTCGCCGCCGTTGTTGTTGTCCCAGACCCCGTTGCCGTTGTTGAACGCGGCCTTCATCGAGGTCGCGGCGCCGAGGTCGACCGTCCTCTTCACCCAGCCGGTGCAGGCGGGCTCCATGCCGACGCCGGGCACGGCCGTCCAGGCGCCGCCGGTGGGCTGGTAGTGGAGGTTGGTGGTCGTCCAGCCTACGGTGGCGGTGGAGTAGTACACCGAGGCGGTGTGCGCCTCGTCGGCCGGGGTGGGGCTCGGATCGGGGTCACCGCTGTCCGCGCACGGGTCGCTGTGGGCGACGACCCCGTCCTTGACGGTGATGCTCCCGCTGCCCAGGTCGTAGTTCTTGCCCCCGTTGTTGTCCCAGACGCCCGAGCCGTTGTTGAAGGTCGCCTGGATGCCCTCGGCACCGGAGAGGGGGACGGTCTTCTTGACCCAGTCGGTGCAGGCGGCCTCCATGGCCACCCCGGGCACGGAGGTCCACGTGCCGCCATCGGGGGCGTAATGCAGGTTGTAGGCGGCCCAGTTCTTGGTCTTGGTGTAGTAGAAGACGGTGGTCGTCGCGTCGGAGGCCGCGACGGGCTGTGCGTCGAGGCCGGTGTCCGGCAGTACGGTGAGCAGCCCGCACACCGCGGCGGCGGCAGCGGCGGCAGCCAGGGCGCGTCTCAGCGGCCGGTGGGCGTTGCGTTTCATGGTGTCTCCAGGGAAGGGCCACGGCGGCGGCGAAGCCGTGGCGTCCGAGGCACGGGAGGTGGGGCCCGTGCCGTCCCGCCGGAGACCCTGACGCGCCTCAAGGTCCGAGCGAGCTTGTAAATCAAGCCGGAATGTTGCTGCAATCTCTTGCAGAACGGAAGTTACCGGCACATGACAAGCCCGTAAAGAGGTGCGGGGCAGCCGTCTCACGACGCCGGTCGCCCGCGCTCAGAACGGCACGGTCAACTGCGCCTGTACATGCGCGTACAGCACTCCGGCCATATCCGTCTCACCGTTGCTGAGCAGCCATTGGGTCTGGAGTCCGTCCATCAGCGCGATGAGCTGCTGAGCCGCCTCGCGCGGGTCGATGTCCTCGCGCAGCACGCCCTTCTCGCGCGCCTCGGTGTACGAGACGGCCGTGGACCGGACCGAGCAGCGGTACCGCTCCACGAAGTAGGCGTGGGCCGGGTGGTCCGCCGAGGTGGCCTCGGCGGACAGGACGCAGAACAGCTCGACTATGCCGCGCCGCTCCGCGTTGAGCGCCGCGAGGCCGACCAGCCGGCGCAGCCGGTCGACGCCGGTGGGGCGGCCCGCTTCCAGCCACTGGTCGTCCACCGCGTCGCGGTGTTCCAGGACGGCGAGCAGCAGGGATTCCTTGGTCGGGAAGTGGTGCAGCAGTCCGGGATGTGAGATGCCGCAGCGGGTGGCGATCACCCGCAGCGAGGCGCCCCGGTACCCGGCCTCGCCGAACATGGCCATGGCCTGGTCGAGGATCTGCCCGCGTTTGGCCCGGCCCTTCGCGTATCCGCGCCGCTCGTCGCCGGTCACTCTCCACGCTCCCCGGTCGTCTCGGCAGGCACCGCTGCGTATGTTTGCATCCTACTTACTTACCACTAGGTCGGTATTCGGCGTACGGTGGTGCCCGGAGCGCACAGCCTCCGCGTATCGAACGATGAGAACGTCGCCGACGTCGTGAAAGGAAATCCCGTGGGCTCCTCCCTGCCCTATCTCGACCCCCGCCTGTCCATTCCGGAGCGTGTCTCCGACCTGCTGGGCCGGATGACGCTGCCCGAGAAGGTCGGCCAGATGCTCCAGCTGAACGGCAAGGACGGGGTGCGGCAGCATATCGAGGACATGCACGCGGGCTCGATCCTGCACGCCTCGCCCGAACGCGTCCTGGAGGCCGCCGAGCTGACCCGGCGCACCCGGCTGGGCATCCCGCTCCTGGTGGCCGAGGACTGCATCCACGGGCACTCGTTCTGGGAGGGCGCCACCATCTTCCCGACGCAGCTGGCGATGGCGGCGAGCTGGGACCCGGACCTGCTGGAGCGCGTGGCGCGGGCGACCGCCGTCGAGGTGGCCGCGACCGGCGTGCACTGGACGTTCTCGCCGGTGCTGTGCATCACCCGGGACCTGCGCTGGGGCCGGGTCAGCGAGACGTTCGGCGAGGACCCGTTCCTCATCGGCGAGCTGGCCTCGGCGATGGTGCGCGGCTACCAGGGCGAGGGGCTGGACGACCCGACGGCGATCCTGGCGTGCGCCAAGCACTTCGCGGGCTACTCCGAGACCCAGGGCGGCCGGGACGCGAGCGAGGCCGACATCTCGCGCCGCAAGCTGCGTTCCTGGTTCCTGCCGCCGTTCGAGCGGGTCGCCAAGGAGGGCTGCCGTACGTTCATGCTGGGCTACCAGTCGATGGACGGCGTCCCCGTCACCGTCAACAACTGGCTGCTCAACGAGGTGCTGCGCGGCGAGTGGGGCTACACCGGCACGCTGGTGACCGACTGGGACAACGTCGGGCGCATGGTGTGGGAGCAGAAGGTGTACGCCGACCACACCCAGGCGGCCGCCGCCGCGGTCCGGGCCGGCAACGACATGGTGATGACCACGCCCGACTTCTTCGAGGGCGCGCAGCAGGCCGTTGCGACCGGGCGGCTCGCCGAGTCGGACATCGACGCGGCGGTCGCGCGCATCCTCACGCTCAAGTTCGAGCTGGGCCTCTTCGAGAACCCGCGCCACCCCGACCGGGCCCAGCAGCAGGCGGTCATCGGGAGCGCCGGGCACACCGAGCTGAACCTTGAGGCGGGCCGCCGTTCGCTGGTCCTGCTGGCCAACGACGGCACCCTGCCCCTGGACGGCGGCTTCGAGGCCGGGGCGGACGGCCGGGCGGTCGCGGAGGCCGGCGCGGCGCCGCGTACGGTCGCCGTGATCGGTCCCAACGCCGATGACGCGCAGACCCAGCTCGGGGACTGGGCGGGCTCATCCGGTCAGGCGGACTGGCTGCCGGACGGCCATCCGCGCGCCATGATCCGTACCGTCCTCGACGGCTTCCGGGAGCATGTGCCCGCCGGCTGGACGGTCACCCACGCGCGCGGCGCCGACATCCTGACGGTGGGCCCGGACCCGGAGGGCGCGTTCTTCCCGGACGGCCAGCCGCGCCCCGAGATCGTCGTCCCCTGCGAGCCGTCCGAGGAGCTGATCGCGGAGGCGGTCGCCGCCGCCGAGGCCGCCGACCATGTCGTCGCCGTGGTGGGCGACCGCGTCGAGCTGATCGGTGAGGGGTGCTCGACCGCGACCCTGGAGCTGATCGGCGGCCAGATCGCGCTGCTGGACGCGCTCGCCGCGACCGGCAAGCCGTTCACCGTGGTGGTCATCGCCTCCAAGCCGCTGGTGCTGCCGCCGTCCGCGTACCGCGCGGCGGCGATCGTCTACGCCTTCAACCCGGGTATGCAGGGCGGCCGTGCGGTGGCCGAGCTGGTCCTCGGCCTCGTGGAGCCGTCCGGCCGGCTGCCCGTGTCCTTCGCTCGCCACGCCGGGCAGCAGCCCACGTACTACAACCAGCTGCGCGGCCAGCACGGTTCGCGGTACGCGGACCTGACGCAGCGGCCGGCGTTCGCCTTCGGCGAGGGCCTGAGCTACACGACCGTCGCCTACTCGGACCTGGAGGTCCTGACCGACGTCCTGGGCGCGGGCGACACGCTGCGGGCACGCGTCACCGTGAGCAACACCGGCGGACGCCTCGCGCTGGAGACCGTACAGGCGTACGTGAGTGACCTGGTGACGTCCGTGACGTGGGCGGAGAAGGAGCTGAAGACCTACCGGCAGGTCCAGCTGGCCCCGGGCGAGTCGCGCGAGGTGACGATCGAGCTGCCGGTGGCCGCGTGCGCCCTGGTGGACGCCGAGGGCCGGCGGGTCGTGGAGCAGGGGGCCTTCGAGCTGCTGGTCGGCCCGTCGTCGCGCGACGACGACCTGCTGCGGGCGGGCTTCACCGTCAAGGGCTGACCCGTCGCGGGAGCGGTCGGGCGGGAGCGGTCGGCTGGGTGCTCAGGCGCCCGGTCCGCCGCTTCCGCTGCCGCTTCCGCGCAGCCGTTCCAGGTCCGAGGGGCGGACCTGGATGACGAACAGCGCGATCAGGGCGGCGGCGACGGCGAAGGCCGCTGCGGCCAGGAACGAGGTGGAGACGCCCGATGCCAGGACCTGGTCGCCCCAGGGGCTGGGGAGCTGCCCCGTCTTACGGAACTGGGCGAGCTGCGCCGGTGTCGCCTCGGCCATGAACTTGGGCACCTGGTCGGTCGCCTCGTTGCGGCTGGCCGTACCGAAGACGGTGACCAGGATGGACAGGCCCAGCGATCCGCCCACCTGCTGCGTGGTGTTGAGGATTCCGGAGGCCGCGCCCGACTCGTGGGGCGCGACGCCGGAGAGGGCCATCAGCGTCAGCGAGACGAACTGCAGGCCCATGCCGAGTCCGAACACCAGCACCGGGCCCAGCAGACTGCCCAGGTACGAGCTGTGGACATCGGTCTGCGTGAGCCAGCCGAGCCCGATCGCCGCGAGAACCGCACCCGTCACCATGAAGGGCTTGGGTCCGAACTTCGGCAGCAGCTTCGAGGTGAATCCGGCGCCGATCGCGATGATGACGCTGACCGGCAGGAAGGCGAGCCCCGTGCGCAGCGGGCTGAAGCCGAGGATGTTCTGCACGAACAGGGTCAGGAAGAAGAACATCCCGAACATCGCCGCCGCGAGGCTCAGCATGATCCCGTAGGTGCCGGCGCGGTTGCGGTCGCGGAACATCCACAGCGGGGTGATCGGCTGCCGGGACCGGCTCTCGTTGACGATGAACAGGCCGAGCAGCACGACCGCCGCGGCGAACGCGAGCAGGGTGAGGGTGTCGCTCCAGCCCTCCTCGGAGGCGCGGATGAACCCGTAGACGAGGCTCACCATGCCCAGCGTCGCCGTGAGGGCGCCGAGGATGTCGAAGTGGCCGGGGTGGCGTTCGGACTCCTGGATGTAGCGGCGGGTCGCCAGCACGATCAGTGCGCCGATGGGCACGTTGACGAAGAAGATCCACCGCCAGTCCAGCCACTCGACCAGCACGCCTCCCGCGAGCAGTCCGATGGCGCTGCCGCCCGCCGATACGGCCGCGAACACCCCGAACGCCCTGTTGCGTGCGGGGCCTTCGTGGAACGTCGTCGTGATCAGGGCGAGCGCGGTCGGCGACGCGATCGCGCCGCCGACGCCCTGGAGGGAGCGGGCGGCGAGCAGCTGCCAGGATTCCTGGGCGAGTCCGCCGAGCAGGGAGGCGATGACGAAGAGGGCGACGCCAGCCATGAAGACCCGGCGCCGCCCCAGGATGTCGCCGATCCGCCCGCCGAGCAGCAGCAGGCCGCCGAAGGTGAGGGTGTAGGCGTTGATCACCCACGAAAGGTTCTCGGTGGAGAAACCGAGGGATGTCTGGATGTGTGGCAGAGCGATGTTCACGATGGTGATGTCGAGGACCACCATCAGTTGGCACGAGCAGATGACCAGCAGGGCTATGGTGCCGCCGCGGTCCCTCCGGGGGGTTGCGGTGGCCTGCGCGGGTGTCGCGTGGGAGCCGGTCATGGGTTCGGTGCCGCTGGTGTGCGGGGAGTGAACGTGGTCGTTCACTCCCCCGACGTTAGACCTGGGTGAGGGTCGTCGCCAATCGATCTCTGGGGGCTGGGTGGGAGAGATCGGCTGGAAGTGGCGGACTATTCGAACGCCGCTGCTGCCTCCTTGAGCGCCTGCGCCACCGCCTCCGGGGAGTCCGGGCCCGGGTCTCCCGGGGTGTACGTCACCGCGCGCAGGCGGCCTTCGTACGGGAAGGAGCGGTGGCGTTCGTAGAGGGGCCAGGAGATGGGGGATTTGCGGTCCACGCCGATGCTGATGCCCTGGAAGGGGGCCATGCCGATGAGCTGGTGGACGCTGGGCGGGGTGGCCCGGGTTTCGCCGTCGGCCTCGATGCGGAAGCTCCAGCGCAGGCCGCGCTCGGCGGTGGCCACGACACGGACGGTGTGCTCACCCGGTGCGAGCGGGCCCGCGTCCGTCTCGTGGAGGACGCCGTATTCGTTGTACGCGAAGTGCAGGTGGCCGTTCTCCACGTACAGGCTGTAGCCGCCGCCCTGGTCGCCGTGCGAGACGAGGACGCCCTCGCCCGTCTCCTCGATCGCGACGGTGATCTCGAAGGAGCGCAGCGAGACCAGCCGGGAGGAGCGGTAGCGCTCCAGTTCGGGGGTGCCGGGCAGCAGGGTCAGGGGGCGCGTCAGGCGCTGTTCGGCGGGGTTTCGGCGGGCCAGGGCGCCGCTGCCGTCGGGGAGCGGGAAGACGCCGTTGCGCCAGGCGGCCTTCTCCCAGGCCGCCGAGAGTTCCTTGACGAGGCCGGGGTGTTCGGCGGCCAGGTCGTGGATCTCGGTCGGGTCGGTCCTGATGTCGTAGAGGGCCCACTCGGAGTCGTCGTAGGGGGTGCCGGGGCGGTGCAGGGTGACGAGTTTGCGGCCGTCGCGGTAGTAGCTGCGGTTGCCGGTCATCTCGCAGTACTGCTCGGGGTGGGTGGAGAGGTGTTCCGGGTCGGCGAGTACGGGGGCGAAGGTGACGCCGTCCGGTTCCTGGAGCGGGACCCCGCGTCGGCGCTCCGGCCGTTCCAGGCCGGCGAGTTCGAGGAGGGTCGGGGCGATGTCGGTGACGTACTGGTACTGCGGGCGTGTGCCCGGGGTGAGGCGGCCCTCGCGGGCGCCCCTCGTCCAGGACAGGACGAAGGGGACCCGCACCCCGCCCGCGTACGTGTGCCCCTTGTAGAGCCGGAACGGGGTGTTGGAGGCCATGCCCCAGCCCCGCGGGTAGTGCACCAGGCTGCGCGGGCCGCCGATCAGCTCGGGGTCGCGGTCGACGTCGGGGGTCCAGTCCTCGGGCAGGGCGGGGTGGTGGACGAAGCGGCTGAAGTAGGAGCGGGTGCCCTCGGCGCCGCCCTCGCCGGTGCCTCCGTTGTCGGAGGTGAAGACGATGATGGTGTTGTCGAGCTCACCGAGGGCTTCGAGGGTGGCGGTGAGCCGGCCGAGGTTCTGGTCGATGTTGTCGACCAGCGCCGCGTACACCTCCATGTAGCGCGCGTACAGGCGCTGTTGCTCCTCGGTGAGGCTGTCCCACGCGGGCACGTCCTGCCCGGCCTCGCTGTTGCGTGCGGGGAGTTCGGTGCCGGGCGGGAAGAGGCCGTCGGCGATCTGCGCGGCGAAGCGGCGTTCGCGCAGCGCGTCCCAGCCCTCGTCGTAGCGGCCCCGGTGGCGGGCGATGTCCTCCTCCTTGGCCTGGAGCGGGCCGTGGACGGCGTTGTGCGCCAGGTAGAGGAAGAAGGGTTTGTCCGGGTCGTGGGCGCGCAGCGACTTCACCATGGAGATGGCCTGGTCGGTGATGTCGTCCGTGTAGTAGTAGTCGTCCGGGAACTCGTCGATGTCCAGCGGGCTGTTGTCGCGCACGAGTTGGTGCGGGTGGAAGAGGCTGGTGAGCCCTTCCAGGACGCCGTAGTACTGGTCGAAGCCCTTGCGCAGCGGCCAGTTGTCGCGGTCGTCGGCGGCGTTGGAGGCGGAGTCACGGACGAGGTGCCATTTGCCGACGGCGTAGGTGGCGTAGCCGGAGTCGTGGAGGAGTTCGGCGAGGGTGGGGATGTCGTCGGCGATCTCCATGCCGTAACCGGGGAAGCCCGGGTCGGAGTTGGCGACCATGGCGTAGCCGACGCGGTGTGGGTTGAGGCCGGTGAGCAGGGCGGCGCGCGCCGGGGAGCACAGCGGCATGGTGTGGTAGTTGCTGAGCCGTACGCCGTCCTCGGCGAGGGTGTCGAGGACGGGGGTGGGGATCTCGGAGCCGAACGGGCCGATGTCGCTGTAGCCCATGTCGTCCACGAGCACGACGACGATGTTCGGGGCCTTCTCCCCCGGTGTCCGGGGCGCCGGCCAGGCCGGTTCGGAGGCGGCGAAGGTGCGGCCGATGCGGCCGGGGAAGCCGTCGTAGGGGTCGCGGCGGGTGCTGGTGGTCATCGGCGGGTGGCTCCGTCACGGGTCGGGGTGGGCGGCGGGCTGGGGTGGGTCATGCGAGGGCTCCCGTCTTCTCGGCGTGCTCGGTCCGGGCCGCCGGGGGTACGGGCTCGGGCGCGGCGGCGAGCAGGGCGCGGGTGTACGGGTCGCGGGGGTACTCGCACACCTCGTCGGCGGTGCCGGTCTCCACGATCCGGCCCCGGTGCATGACGGCGATGCGGTGGCTGATCTGCCGGACGACCGCGAGGTCGTGGGCGATGAAGACGAGGGAGAGGCCCAGGTCGCGCTGGAGGTCCGTGAGGAGGCCGGTGATCTGGGCCTGGACGGACACGTCGAGCGCGGAGACGGGTTCGTCGCAGATGAGGACGGACGGCGCGGGGGCGAGCGCGCGGGCGATGCCGATGCGCTGGCGCTGGCCGCCCGAGAAGGAGCGCGGGTGGCGTCCGGCCACGGCCGGGTCCAGGCCCGCCAGTTCGAGGAGCTCCGCCACCCGTTCCCGGCGCGCGTCGCGGTCCCCGATGCCGAACGCGACGAGGGGTTCGGCGACGATCTCGCCCACCGTCATGCGCGGGTTGAGCGAGGCGTAGGGGTCCTGGAACACCATCTGGACCTGGCGGCGCACCGCGTGCAGGGCCCGGCGCGAGGGCCGGGTGATGTCGTCGCCGCGCAGCCGCAGGGTGCCGCCGTCGGCGGTGTGGGCGTGGGCGAGGACCCGGGCCAGGGTGGACTTGCCGGAGCCGGACTCGCCGACGATGCCCAGCGTCTCGCCCTCCCTGAGCGTGAGCGACACCCCGTCGAGCGCGGGCTCCCCGCGTCGCCGGGCGCCGCGTCCCCCGTACGTCTTGGTGAGGCCGTCCGCCTCCAGGACGACCGCGCCGGGCTCGGAGCGGTCGATGCGGGCGGGCGGGGCCGGGGCGGGCAGGGGTTCGGTCCGTCCGGCGGCGGGGAGGCAGGCCACCCGTACGCCTTCGGCCACCCGTGTGAGCGGCGGGGTCTGCGTGCGGCAGCGGTCCTCGACGAGGGTGCAGCGGTCGGCGAAGCCGCAGCCGTCCCCGAGGAGGGTGAGGTCGGGCGGGCTGCCGGGGATGCCGGTGAGCCGGGTCCCGGCCGGGGTGGCGAGGCGCGGCACGGCGGCCAGGAGTCCGGCGGTGTACGGGTGGCGGGGGCGGGTGAGGACTTCGGCGGTGGGCCCGTCCTCAACCACGGTGCCGCCGTACATGACGAGGACCCGTTCGCAGGCGCGGGCGACGACGCCCATGTTGTGGGTGATGAGGACGAGGGCGGTGCCGGTCTCGCGGTTGAGGTCGCCGAGCAGGGTGAGGATCTGGTCCTGGACGGTGGCGTCGAGTGCGGTGGTCGGCTCGTCGGCGAGGAGGACGTCGGGTTCGCCGGCGAGGGCCATGGCGATGAGGATGCGCTGGCGCTGGCCGCCGGAGAACTGGTGCGGGTGGTCGTCGGCGCGCCGGTGCGGGTCGGGGATGCCGACCCGGTCCAGGAGTTCGACGGTACGGGCGCGGCGGGCGGCCTTGTCGTGGTTGCCGTGGGCGCGGAGGGCCTCGTCGATGTGGCGGCCGGCCGTGAGGACGGGGTTGAGGGCGGTCATCGGGTCCTGGAAGACCATGCCGATGCGGGCGCCGCGCACCGCGCGCAGTTCGGCCTCGTCGGCGGCGGCCAGGTCGCGGCCGTCCAGGCGGACCGTGCCGGTGGTGATGCGGCCGGTGCCGGGCAGCATGCGGTTGAGGGCGAGCGCGGTGGTCGACTTGCCGGACCCGGACTCGCCGACGACGGCCAGGGTCTCGCCCCGGCGCAGGGTGAAGGAGACCCCGCGCACGGCGCGCAGCGGTGAACCGTCGGGGGCGGTGAACTCGACGCCGAGGTCTCGGACTTCCAGCAGCTCGGGGGCGGTCATCGGCGTATCTCCCGGTTGAGCGCCTCGGCGATGAGCGAGAGTCCGAGGACGAGCGCGGTCACGGTGATCAGGGGCCCCGCGGCGAAGTGCGGGGACTGGGCGAGATAGGGCATGGACTGGCCGAGCACGGCGCCGAGGGTGGGTTCGGGCGGCCGGACGCCGACGCCGAGGAAGCTCATCGCGCCCTCGATGAAGACGGCGACGGTCAGCGAGACGGCGATCTGCACGACGAGCGGGTCGGCCGCGTTGGGCAGGATGTGCCGGACCAGCACCCGGCTGCTTGAACCGCCGCCGACCCGGGCGGCCGTGACGTACTCGCGTTCCCGCTGGACGAGGACACCGCTGCGCAGCAGTCGGCCGAAGACGGGGACCTCGGCGAGGGCGATGACGAGCACGACGGGTACGCGTCCGGGGCCGAGGATCGCGGTGACGGCGAGCGCCAGGATCAGCCCGGGGAACGCGAGGAGCAGGTCGAAGACGCGCTGGACGACGGTGTCGGCGACCGGGTGTGCGGCGGCGGCCAGGGCGAGCAGGCAGCCGAGGGCGGCACCGGCGGGCACGGCGATCGTGATGATGGTGAGGTCGGTGCGGATGCCGTACAGCACCCGGCTGAGCAGGTCGCGCCCGAGGTCGTCGGTGCCCAGGAGGTGTCCGGCTGTCCCGGGTCCGGCGAGGCTCTGGCCGCTCTGGTCGGTGGGCCCGTGTCCGGCGAGCAGTGGTGCAAGGAGTCCGGCGAGGACCACCACGCCGACGAGGACGAGGCCGGTGCGGGCGCGGGCGGTGGACAGGGCGGTGCGGTAGGGGTGGCGGGGGCGGGCCGTGGCGCGCGGCTTGCGGGCGGCCGGGGGCGGCGCGGCGGCGAGGAGGTCGGTCGTCTGGGTCATCAGGGTTACTCCCACCTGATCCGGGGGTCGAGCCAGGCGTACACGAGGTCGGTGAGCAGCTGGACGAGGACGAAGACGGCGACCAGGAGCAGCAGCAGGTCCTGGACGACCGGGTAGTCGCGGCGCTGCAGGCCCTGTTCGGCGAGTTGTCCGAGGCCGGGCCAGGCGAAGATCGCCTCGACCAGGACGGCCCCGCCGAGTAGGTTCCCGACCTGCATGCCGAGCAGGGTGACGACGGGCGGCAGGGCGTTGGGCAGGGTGTGGCGCCACAGCAGGCGGCGCGGGGCGATGCCGGCGGCGGTGGCGGTGCGGATGTAGTCCTCGGCGAGGCCGCGTTCGATGCCGTCCTTGAGGTAGCGGCCGAGCACCGCGGCGCTCGGGAGCGCCAGGCAGAGCGCCGGCAGTACGAGGTACTGGGCGGCGAGGTCCGGGGCGGTCAGGAAGGCGACCCGGCCGCCGGGCGGCAGTACGGGGAGCGCCACGGCGAAGACCAGGACGAGCAGCACGCCGCTGACGAAGGGCGGCACGGCCAGGGCTGCGGTGGTGATCACGCGCACGGCGGCGCTCAGCCACCGGTTGCGCGAGGTGGCCCCGATGACGCCGAAGGCCGTACCGAGCACGATCACGAACAGGAGGGCGGCGACGGTGAGTTCGGTGGTGGCGCCGAGCCCGTCGCCGATGAGGTCGGCGGTCTGTCCGCCGATCGCGTACGAGGGTCCGAGGTCGCCCTTGAGGAGCGAGCCGATCCAGTGGGCGTACTGGGAGAGCAGGGGCGCGTCGAGGCCGAGCCGTTCGCGGATCGCGGCGACGGTCGCCGTGTCCGCGTCGGGTCCGGCGAGCGCGGTGGCGGGGTCGCCGGGCACCAGCCTGAGGATGGTGAAGATGACGAAGGAGGCGGCGACCAGGACGAGGAGGGCGGACGGCAGCCGCCGGAGCAGGTAGCTGCGCATGTCACACCAGGTAGGCGTTGTCGAGGTTGAGGTAGGAGAACTTGTTGAGCGTGACGCCGTGCAGCCGGGCGGCGGAGACCTGGAGCTGTCCGCGCACGACGAGGTCGATGAGGAACGCCTCGTCCAGCAGGATGGAGGAGATCTTCTGGTGCAGGGCGTTGGCGGCGGCCGTGTCGGTCTCGGGCTCGGTCCATGCCTCCCGCACGACCTTGGTGTAGGTGGCCGAGCGGTACTTGGAAGTGTTCTTGGCCTCGTTGAAGGGGTACGCGCTGACGGCGAGGGTGGAGGGCTGCACCTGGGCGAATCCGTGGCCGAGGGACCACAGGGCGGGCATGCCCTGCGAGATCAGCTTCTTCTGCGCGGTGGCCCCGTCGGTGGGCTGGAGGGTGGCATGGACGCCGACCTGCTTGAGGTCGTACTGGATGGACTCGGCGATGGCCGTCTCGCCGGGCAGCGCGATGTGCAGCATGGGCAGGTCGAGCCTGGTGTGCCCGGCGGACTTCAGGAGTTCCCGGGCCTTCGCGGGGTCGTGGGTGTAGTGGGTGCGGTTGGCCTCGCTGTACGCGGGTGAGGACTTGGGCCAGGGTGCGGCGGAGGCGAGGCCGTATCCGCCGAGGGTCTGGGCGACGAGCCGGTCCCGGTCGACAGCCCAGGCGAGGGCTTGGCGGACGGTGCGGTCGTTCAGCGGGGCGACCGTGGTGTTGACGCCCAGGTAGATGGCGCCGGCGCCGGTGTCGTAGTCGCTGATGGTGAGCCCGTTGTCGGTCTTGACGACGCCGAGGCTCTTGCCGGGCACGTCGAAGGAGAGCTGCGACTGGCCGGAGCGCAGGGACGAGATCAGCGCGTCGGCCTGGGCTATGACCCGCAGTTCGACGCCGTCGAGGTAGGGGCGGCCGGGCTGCCAGTACGTGTCGTTGCGGGTGAGGCTCAGACCGGCGCCGGGGCTCCACTTCTTCAGCTTGAACGGGCCGGTCCCGATGAACTTCTTTCCGGCGACGGCCTCCTCGACGCTCTCCGAGTCCGTGATGATCATGAACTCGAACAGGTCGAAGAGGTTGTTGACCGGGTGCGCCAGCTTGAGCACCAGCTCGTGGTCGCCGCGCTTCTCGAATCCGGTGATCGTGGCGGCCGTGCTGCGCAACTGGGCCGCGCGCACCGGGTTCTGAAGGTTCTTCACCGCGAAGATGACGTCGTCGGCGGTGAACTTGCGGCCGTTGTGGAAGGTGACGTCGTCGCGCAGCCGGAGCGTGATGCTGCGTCCGTCCTTGGCGTACGTCCAGGAGCTGGCGAGTTCGGGTTTCGGGTGGAGGCGGTCGTCGTAACGGGTGAGGGTGTTGTAGATCAGGCGTTGCTGAAGGGACTGGCCGCTCTGCGCGAACAGCAGGGCGGGGGTGAAGTCGGCGTTCACGGCGATGTTCAGCACGCCTCCGCGCCGTGGTGCGGCGCTCGCGCCCTGCGGGGCGGACGAGGTCTCCGACACGGCCGAGCGGCAGCCCGCGAGGCCCAGTCCGAGGAGCAGGGCGCCGCCGCCCGCGGCGCGCAGCGTGGAGCGCCGGGACGGTCCGGAGGGCGTGAGGGGGTACAGCTCGGTCATCGATGCCTGCCTGTGACGGGGGGAAAAGGGAAGGGAGGAGCGCGCGGCGGAGCACGTACGCGCATTCGTTCCGCTGCGGGAGGAATGGAGCGACGGGGATGCGCTGCGCGAAAGGCGCACCGGACCGGGGCCGCTGCGGCGGCCGTACGGGATCGGCGCGGGTAGGCGTGAGGAGCTCCCGCGACGCACGGGAGCGAGGAGGCCGGAAGGGAGAAGCGATTCCCGGGTCTCAGCGGGTGGTTGTCACCCGTGAGAAGTCAGCGGGGCGGGGGCCATTCGGCCACTCGCCGCGGTCCGGGTCAGCGGCGGACGGCACAGACCGCGCTGGCCTGTCGACAGAGGTCGACGTGCCTGCGGGAGACGAGGCGCTTGTCCGGGTTCACGGGAGCAATATGACAGCGGCCTCGCCGGACGGTCAACCTGCGTTGTCCGCATCCTGGTACGAAGCGCTTACGGCCCTCCAGGGGCAGGTCACCGCACCGCGGCCGCCAGAGGGCTTCTGAACAGGGGGTTCAGGACGACGGCACCGGCCGCGACCGGGAGGACGGCCGTCCCGGCATGCGGACTGACGATGCGTTCGGGGTCCCGGCAGACGTGCGAGTGGTCGACCGCGGCGCCCCTGATCTCCTCCAGGTACTCCGGATTGGTCAGGCTGGCGTGCTCGGTGACGACCACGAGGTCGGGGTTGAGGACGTCGAGCAGCAGGGCCGTCGCCCGGCCCACCGCGCGGGCCCGCTCGCGCAGCAGCCGGTCGGCGCGCCGGTCTCCGGCCGCCGCCGCGTCCACCACCAGAAAGGCGTCGGCCCAGGGCACGATGCCGCGTCGCACGGCGGTCCTGGCCATCGCGGTGTTCGAGGCGGTCGCCTCCAGGCATCCCGAACGCCCGCAGGGGCAGACCACCGTGGAGTCCGGCACCGGCAGGTGAGCCACGTCCCCCGCACCGGATCCGGGCCCCTGGTGCACCAGGCCGGTGATACCGAGGGCCGCGTCGACCACGTTGCCGATGAACAGGTGGACCAGGCTGCGCCGCGCCTCGGGCCGGCCGAAGAGGATCTCGGACTGGGCGACGGCCCGGGCGTGGTTGTCGACGCGCACCTCCAAACCGCTCAGGCCACAAGCGAGTTCGGCGGCGAGCGGGCGGCCGGCCCAGCCGAGCGAGGCGTGCCGCACCGCCGTGCCCGAGCCCGGGTCGACCCAGCCGCCGAGGGCCGCGCCGACCCCCAGCAGCGGCCGGTCGCGGCGGACGTCGTCCAGGAAGGCGCGCAGCCCGCGCACGATCCTCGGCGGCAGGTCCCCGGCCGGGATGCCGTCGTGCGGGAAGGTGCGCCGGTCGAGCAGCCGGCCGCGCAGGTCGAGCAGACCGAAGGTGGACGCGGGCACCCCGATGTGGACCCCGGCGACCAGGGGACCGTCGCTCTCGCCGGTGTGCAGGTCGACCGGGATCTGGGGCCGGCCCACCCCGTTGCCACCGCTCAGCTCGGGCAACTCCCTTACCAGGCCCAGCCGTACGAGGTCGGTGCACTGGCGTGAGACGGCGGCCTGGCTCAGCCCGGAGCGTTCGGCGATCGTCCGGCGGGCGACGGGGCCGTGGTCCAGGACGGTGCGCAGCACGGTGGCGGCGTTGGTCTCGCGCCTTCCGTCACCGGTCGCGCGGAAGAGGCGGGGGGCGGCGGTCATGGGGGCCTTCCTTCGGTCCTGCGCCCGGTGGGCGCTCGCAACGTTACGGCGGCGTGAATTCGCACGGGGCCGGTGACCGGGCCCGGGGGCGGCGCCCGCGCACTGCCGGGGCTCATGGGCGAACTCCCAGGCCAGGGAAGGTTTTCGGCCGCCCTTCGAAGGTGTCCGGCGACGCCGTGCAGGCGCCGATTGAACCACTGCCGTACGCCCTGCGGAGTGCCGGCGGGTGCTTGACGTACCCGGCGGGGCGCTGCGAGTCTCCGGGACATGTTCGCGACGGCACTCACCGATGCGCGGCCCGCCCGCGCCGGCCGCCCCGCTCCCCAGCCCGGGTGTCCGGGCCGCTGTACCGCCGCCTGACCTCACCGGCGTACCACCACCGCACCGCTCTCTCTCCCGGCCCGGCGACTCCGCTGAGCCGGCAACTCCGCGCACCGTCGCTCCGGGCAGTGCACCGTCTCCGCCCGTGGGCGCATCCCGCCCCAATTAATTCCGCTCCACAATTAATCGGCTCGCCGCCGGCCGCGCCCCAGCGCCCGGCCGCGACGGGCAACCTCGAAGGGAATCCCATGTCCTCCACCACCACCGCCGCCCCCGCCGTCACCGTCCAGCAGCTCGGCGGCCGTATCGGCGCGGTCATCTCGGGTGTACGGCTCGGCGGCGATCTCGACCCGGAGACGGTCGCCGCCGTCCGGGCCGCGCTCCTCGCCCACAAGGTCGTCTTCTTCCGGGAGCAGGACCACCTGGACGAGGACAGCCACGAGGCGTTCGGCCGGCTGCTCGGCACGCCCGTCGCCCATCCGACCGTGCCGTCCGCCGACGGACGGTATTCGCTCGGCATCGACTCCGACCACGGCGGCCGGGCCAACCAGTGGCACACCGACGTCACCTTCGTCCCCGCCTACCCGGCCTTCTCCATCCTGCGGGCCGTCGTGATCCCCCCGTACGGCGGCAACACCCTGTGGTCCAACACGGCCGCCGCCTACGCGGAGCTGCCCGAGCAGCTGCGCACCCTGGCGGACGGGCTGCGGGCCGTCCACTCCAACGACTACGACTACGCGGCGGTGCGGCCCAACGCCCTGCCGGAGGCGCTTCAGCAGTACCGCGAGGTGTTCACGTCGACCAAGTTCCTCACGGAGCACCCGGTGGTCCGCGTGCACCCCGAGACCGGTGAACGCGTCCTGCTGCTCGGCAACTTCGTGCAGCGGATCAGCGGCCTGAACGGGCGCGACTCGCGGGCCCTGGTCGACCTGTTCCAGTCGCACATCGAGCGCCCGGAGAACACCGTGCGCTGGGACTGGCAGGTGGGCGACGTGGCGATCTGGGACAACCGCGCCACCCAACACTACGGCGTGGACGACTCCGACACCCACGAGCGCAAGCTCCGCCGCGTCACCATCGACGGTGACGTGCCGGTCGGCGTCGACGGCCGCTCGTCCACGCTCATCAGCCCCGAGGCGGTGCCGGACCCGTCCTTCGGCATCCCGTCCGGCGCCTCCACCACCGAGGCGACGACTGCGTGAGCGAGCACTCCACGGTCCCGGAGGGCGGCGTCCCGGCGCCGCCCTCCGGGGCACGCCCGCAAGTGATCGTGGTCCTCACCGACCAGCAGCGCTGGGACACGGCCGGGGTGCACGGCAACCGGGCCGGTGTGACGCCCGAGTTCGACCGCATCGCCCGCGAGGGCACCCTTTTCGAGCAGGCGGTCACCCCCAACCCGGTCTGCGCACCAGCCCGTTCGTCGCTCCAGACCGGCCGCTACCCGACAGCCACCGGTGTCTTCCGCAACGGTCTGCCGCTCCCCGGGGACATCCCCACGCTGGCCGGTGAGTTCACGGCGGCCGGATACGCCACCGGCTACATCGGGAAGTGGCACCTGGCGGGCGACGACAACCCCGACGGGCCGGTACCGCCCGCTCTGCGGGGCGGCTACGGCGCATGGCTGGCGTCCGACCGGCTTGAATTCACCTCGGACGCGTACCGCACGGTGGTGCACGACGAGGACGGCGAGCCGGTGCGGCTGCCCGGCTACCGCGCGGACGCGCTGATCGACGCGGCGATCCGGTTCGTCGTCGATCACCACGACCGGCCGTATCTCCTCTTCCTGTCGCTGCTGGAGCCGCACCACCAGAACCCCACCGACGACTACCCGGCCCCGGCGGGCTACCGGGAGCGCTACGAGGGCGCCTGGCTGCCGCCCGACCTGGCCGCGCTCTCCCCGGGGGCCGAGCAGGGCGGGGCGCACCGCCACCTCGCTGGGTACCTGGGCCAGATCAAGCGGGTCGACGAGGGGGTGGGCCGGCTGCGCGACGCCCTGCGGAGCCTGGGCACCGAGGAGAACACGGTCCTGGCGTGGACGGCGGACCACGGCTCCCACTTCCGTACCCGCAACAGCGAGTACAAGCGCTCGGCCCACGAGGCGTCGGTCCGGGTGCCGCTGGCGGTCACCGGGCCCGGCTTCAGCGGCGGCGGGCTCGTCCGCCGACCGGTCAGCACGGTGGACCTGATGCCGACCCTGCTCGCGGCGGCCGGCCTCCCGGTCCCGCCGGGCGTCCAGGGGCGCTCCCTGCTGCCGCTGGCCGGCGGGGGCCTCGATCCGGAACGGCCCGGTTCGGTGTTCGTCCAGATCAGCGAGGACCGGGTGGGGCGTGCGGTGCGCACCTCGCGCTGGAAGTACGCCGTGGAGGCGCCGGGCGCGGACGCCTGGAACGACCCGGGCGCGGACCACTACACGGAGACGGAGCTGTACGACCTGGCGGCCGACCCGTACGAGCTGGACAATCTCGCCGGCCTGGAATCGCACCGCGCGGTCGCCGATGAACTGCGCCGTGAGCTCCTGGACTGGCTGGCGCGGATCGAGGGCGCGAAGCCTGCGGTCGTACGGGCCCCCGCGCGCCCGTCCGGGCAGCGCCGTGCGGAGTCCTTCCCGGCGGGCACTCCGTGGGAGGGGGTCCGGTTCGGCCATCGCCCGCGCGGGTGACATCACGGGCGGCTCGGCGCCGCGCCCGCCGGGGCCGGGGGCGGCCGTGCCGGGATGTCCCGCCGCCCCCCTGGACTGGACTTGCCGGTCCATTTTTGCCTTTCTACGGTGGCGTCACCGCGGCACACCGGTCGCGGCGACGGCTCACGGAGAGGTACACCCGATGCACGCGATCCGCATCACCGAGCACGGCGGCCCCGAGGTCATGGCCTGGACCGAACTGCCGGATCCCACCCCCGGCCCCGGCGAGGCCCTGGTCCGGCTCGGGGCCGCCGGCGTGAACTTCATGGACGTGGGCGCCCGCAAGGTGGGCGGCCCTGGCTGGGCCGCACCGACCGTACTGGGCGCCGAGGGCATGGGGTACGTGACCGCACTCGGCGAGGGCGTCGAGGGGCTGGCCGTCGGCGACCGGGTGGCCTGGTACTACCACCCGGGCAGCTACGCGGAGCTCCTGGCCGTCCCGGCGGACCGGCTGGTCAAGGTGGACGACGAGGTGTCGGACGAGACGGCGGCCGCGGTGATGATGCAGGGGCTCACGGCGAACCACTTCACCACCGAGACGTACGCGATCCGCCCCGGCGACACGGCCGTGGTGCACGCCGCAGCCGGTGGCGTGGGGCTCATGCTGACCCAGATGATCAAGGCGCGCGGCGGCCGGGTCATCGGCCTGGTGTCCCGCCCGGAGAAGGCGGCCGTCGCCGAGAAGGCCGGCGCGGACCATGTCCTCGTGTCGTCCGGGGCCGGGTTCGAGGACCGGGTGCGCGAGCTGACGGACGGCGAGGGCGCCCATGTCGTGTACGACGGCGGAGGCACCTCGACGTTCCGGTCCTCGCAGCTGGCCCTGCGGCTGCACGGGGTGCATGCCTACTACGGCCCCTTCATGGGCGTACCGTCGCTCTCGGTGACCGATCTGCCGAGCAGCATCCTGCTGTCGTACCCGACCGTTCAGGACCACGTCCCCACCCGGGAGGCCCTGGTCGCCCGGACCGAGGAGGTCTTCGCGATGGTGCGGGCGGGGCAGGTGTCCCCGCTCATCGGCGGGCGGTACGCGCTCTCGGACGCGGCGCGCGCCCACAGCGACCTGGAGTCCCGCCGGACCACCGGGAAGCTGCTGCTGATTCCCTGAGCGCGCGCCCGGCCCGTACGACCGTGAGAGCCCGTACGACCGTGAGTGCCCGTACGACCGTGAGAGAGGGAGAGACATCGTGCCGCTGACCCCCAAGGGCGCCGCGACGAAACAGCGCATCGTCGAGGGTGCCGCCGCGGCGATCCGGCGGCAGGGTGTGTTCGCACTGACGCTCGACGACGTCCTGGCGCTCACCTCGACCAGCAAAAGCCAGCTGTTCCACTACTTCCCGGGCGGTAAGGACGAGTTGATGCTGTCCGTCGCCCACCACGAGGCGGACCGGGTGATCGGCGACCAGCAGCCCGAGCTGGGCGCCCTCACCTCGTGGCCGGCCTGGCTGAGCTGGCGCGACAAGGTCGTGGCCCGCTACCGCGAGCAGGGCCGGGAGTGCCCGCTCGACATCGCGGTCTCCCGGATCGGGCCGGCGTCGTCGGGCGCGCAGGCCGTCGCCACCGAGCTGCTGGAACGCTGGCAGGACGCGCTGGCCGCAGGAATCCGACACATGCAGTCGATCGGGGAGGTCGATGCCGACCGGGACGCGGACCGCTCGGCGGCGGCCCTGCTCGCCGGGATCCAGGGCGGGGTGGTGATCCTGCTGTCCACCGGCAGCCTGAAACACCTGGAGGCGGCTCTGGACCAGGGCATCGCCGATCTGCGCCGCCGGGCCGGCACCGTAATCGAAAGGCCGTGAGCGGGGACGGCTGCTAAGATCGACGGGCCGTTCAGCGTGTACGAGGAGACCAGACATGGCAGGCGACGACGACATCTCCGGGTGATCCCGGAGCCCCATAGCCGCAGCGGGCGCCCAGGGCGCCGCGCAGTGGCCATGTCGTTGTTCCCTCTGTCTGACCATTCCTCCGGGGCCGTGGTGTCTCCCGTCCCCGGATGCACACGTGAGGTCCCCGTATGTCCGACGCATCCCTCATCTGCTCGAACCTCTCCTTCTCCTGGCCTGACGACACTCCGGTCTTCGCCGGCCTGTCCTTCAGCGTGGGCAGCGGCCGCACCGGTCTCGTCGCCCCCAACGGATCCGGGAAGAGCACGCTGCTCAAGCTGCTCGCCGGCGAGCTGCGCCCGAGCTCCGGTTCCGTCACCGTCGACGGCACGCTCGGCTACCTCCCGCAGAGCCTCCCCCTGACCGGTGACCTGTCGGTCTCCGAGGTCCTGGGCGTCGACGCGGTGATCCGCGCGCTGGACGCCGTGGAGTCCGGCGACGTGGACGAGAAGCACTTCGCGGTCATCGGCGACGACTGGGACATCGAGGAGCACACCCGCGCCCAGCTCGACCGGCTCGGCCTGGACGGCATCGCCCTGGACCGCGGCATCGGCACGCTCAGCGGAGGCCAGGTCGTCTCGCTCGGCCTCGCGGCCCAGCTGCTGAAGCGGCCGGACGTCCTCCTGCTCGACGAGCCGACCAACAACCTCGACCTGGAGGCCCGGCACCGCCTCTACGACACGCTGGAGTCGTGGAACGGCACGCTGCTACTCGTCAGCCACGACCGCGCGCTCCTGGACCGCATGGACCGCATCGCCGAACTCGGCACATCCGAACTGCGGCTGTACGGGGGCAACTTCACGGCGTACGAGGAGGCCGTGCGGGCCGAGCAGGAGGTGGCCGAGAAGAACGTCCGCAACGCCGAACAGGAGCTGAAGCGGGAGAAGCGCGAGATGCAGCAGGCCCGCGAACGGGCCGAGCGGCGCGCGAGCAACGCGGCCCGCAACCTCAAGAACGCGGGCCTGCCCCGCATCTTCGCCGGGAACATGAAGCGCGGCGCCCAGGAGGCCGCCGGCAAGTCCGGCCAGACCCATGCCGCCCGGGTCGGCGAGGCGCAGGCCCGCCTGGACGAGGCGGGGCGCGCGGTACGCGACGAGCAGCGCATCACGCTCGACCTGCCGGACACCGATGTGCCGGCCGGCCGCACCGTGCTCCTCGCCGAGCAGCTGCGGGTGCGCCTCGGCGGCCGGGAGCAGTTCTCCGGCGAGGGCGTCGACCTGACGATCCGGGGCCCCGAACGCATCGCGCTGACCGGGCCCAACGGCGCCGGCAAGAGCACCCTGCTGCGGCTGGTCAACGGGGACCTGGAGCCGGCCGGCGGGTCGATCAGGCGCGCCGACGGGCGGATCGCGTACCTCTCGCAACGGCTCGACCTGCTGGACCTCGGGCGCTCGGTGGCCGAGAACTTCGCCGCGTACGCGCCGCACCGGGAGGAGGCCGAGCGGATGAACCTGCTCGCGCGCTTCTTCTTCCGCGGCGACCGCGCCCATCTGCCGGTCGGCGTGCTGTCGGGTGGCGAGCGGCTGCGGGCCACGCTGGCCTGCGTCCTGTGCGCGGAGCCGGCCCCGCAGCTGCTGCTCCTGGACGAGCCGACGAACAACCTGGATCTGGTGAGCGCCGGCCAGCTGGAGAGCGCGCTCGCCTCGTACCGGGGCGCGTTCATGGTGGTCAGCCACGACGAACGGTTCCTGGAACGGATCGGGGTGGGCAGGTGGTTGCGGCTCGCGGACGGGGAACTGCGCGAGACGGGGGCACCGGAAGCATGAGTCGCGCCCTCCTCGCCCACGAACTGGTCCGCGTCCTCGGCACGAAGCGTGTCCTGGACGGGGTGTCTCTCACCGCGTCTCCCGGCGACCGCATCGGCCTCATCGGTGAGAACGGGGTCGGCAAGTCGACACTCCTGCGGCTGCTCGCCGGGGTGGACGAGCCCGACGCGGGGCTGGTCACCCGGCCCGCCGATGTGGGGTTCCTGCACCAGGAGATGCCTTACGACGCGGACTCCACCATCGCCGGTGTCCTGGACGACGCCCTGCGCGAGGCCCGGGCGGACCTCGCGGAGCTCGACCGGCTGTCCGGGCTGCTCGCCCGTACTCCGGAAGACTCGCCGGAGCACGCGCTGCTCCTGGAGACGTACGGCGGACGGCTCGAACAGGCCGAGGAGCGGGAGGTCTGGGACGCCGACCGACGCGCGGCCGTCGTGCTCGACGGGCTCGGGCTCGGCTCCCTGCCGCACGGGCGGACGCTCCGCTCGCTCTCGGGCGGCCAGCGCGGCCGGCTGGCGCTCGCCGCGCTGCTGGTGCGCCGGCCGACCGCCCTCCTCCTTGACGAGCCGACCAACCATCTGGACGACGAGGCCGCCGCGTTCGTGGAGGAGCAGCTGCGCGCGATGCCCGGGCCGGTGGTGCTCGCCGGGCACGACCGGGCGTTCCTGGACGCCGTCTGCACGGACCTCGTCGACCTCGATCCGGCGGTGGACGGGCCCGTGCGGTACGGCGGCGGGTACAGCGCGTACCTGGCGGAGAAGCGGGCGGAGCGGGCGCGCTGGGAGTTCCGGTACGCCGCGGAGCAGGAGGAGATCGGGGAGCTGCGCCGGTCGGCCGCGGTGACCGCGCGGCAGGTCGCGCCCGACCGGGGGCCCCGCGACAGCGAGAAGATGGGGTACGGGGTGCGGGCCGGCCGGGTGCAGAGCCAGATCGCGCGCCGGGTGCGCAACGCCACCCGCCGGCTGGACGAGGCGGAGCGCCGCCAGGTCGCCGAGCCGCCCGAGCCGCTGCGGTTCCGGTACCCCGAGCGGGCCGAGCCGCCCGGGCCGGGCACGCTGGTGTCCCTGCGCGGGGTGCGGTTCCCCGGCCGGCTGGCCGTCGACGAGCTCGACGTCGAGGCGTCCGACCGCCTGCTGGTGACGGGCGGCAACGGCACGGGGAAGTCGACGCTGATCGCGGTGCTCGCGGGCCGGCCGGTGGCGGCCGGTGAGGTGGTCAGGCGGCCGGGCCTGTCCGTCGGGGTGCTCGCGCAGGACAGCGTGTTCACCCGGCCGGACCGTACCGTCGCCGACACCTACGTACGGGTGCTGGGCGCCGACCGGGCGGAACTGGTGCCGCTGCTCTCGCTCGGGCTGCTGCGCGAGGCGGACCTGGGCAAGGAGGTGCGGCAGCTGTCGGCGGGCCAGCGGCGCAGGCTCGCGCTCGCGCTGCTGATGGCCCGCCCGCCGGAGCTGCTGCTCCTGGACGAGCCGACCAACCACCTCTCCCCCGCGCTCTGCGACGAGCTGGAGGAGGCGCTGGGCCCGGGGCCGGGTGCGGTCGTGGTCGCCAGCCACGACCGCTGGCTGCGGCGTCGCTGGCGGGGGCGCGAAGTGCGGCTGGGTGATTAGGGGCGGTCGGCCGCCGCTCGCAGGACGCGGTCCGGGCGGATCGGCAGTTCGCGGTGGCGTACGCCCGTCGCGTGCCACACCGCGTTGGCGATCGCGGCGGCGACGCCCACGATGCCGATCTCGCCGATGCCCTTGATGCCGACGGGGTCGCCGGGCACCGGGTCGTCGACCCAGTCCGCCTCGATGAGGGGCACATCGGCGTGGGAGGCGACGTGGTATCCGGCGAGGTCGGCGTTGACGTGCCCGCCGGTCGCCGCGTCGCGGACCGCTTCTTCGTGGAGCGCCATGGAGAGGCCCCAGGTCATGCCGCCGATGAGCTGGCTGCGGGCGGTGAGGGGGTTGACGATGGTGCCCGCCGCGAAGATGCCCAGCAGGCGGCGGGCCCGTACCTCGCCGGTGGTGACGTCGACGGCGACCTCGGCGAACTGGGCGCCGAATGAGTGCCGTTCACGCTGCGGCAGGGCGGCGATGGCGTCGGCGGTGTCCGCGCGGGCGGTGATCCCCTCGGCCGGGAGGCCGCCGCCCAGTGCCAGCCGTTCGCGGAGGTCGGCCGCCGCGAGGCGCACCGCCCAGCCCCAGGAGCGCGTGCCGGTGGAGCCGCCCGCGATCATGGCGTGGCCCAGGTCGCTGTCGCCGATGCGCACCTGGACCAGGTCCGGGTCCACGTGGAGCGCGTCGGCGGCGACGAGCGTCATGGCGGTGCGGGCTCCGGTGCCGATGTCCGCCGCGTTGATCCGCACGGTGTAGGTGCCGTCCGCCTCGGCGGTGACGGCGGCGGTGGAGCGGCCGACGCCCGAGGGGTAGGAGGCGGCGGCCGTCCCGGTCCCGATGAGCCAGCGGCCTTCGCGGCGCAGGCCGGGGCGCGGATCGCGGTCCGCCCAGCCGAACCGGCGGGCGCCCTCCTCGAAGCAGGCGAGCAGGTTGCGGCTGCTGAACGGCAGGCCCGAGACCGGGCCGTTGGCGGGTTCGTTGCGCACTCGCAGGGCGATGGGGTCCACGCCGCACTTCTCGGCGAGTTCGTCGAGGGCCGACTCGATGGCGAAGGAGCCGGGTGCCTCGCCGGGGGCGCGCATCCAGGTCGGCGTGGGCACGTCGAGCCGTACGATCCGGTGCCGGGTGCGGTGCGCGTCGGCGTCGTACAGGACGCGGCCGAGCACGGCGCTGGTCTCGATGAACTCGTGCACGCCGGAGGTGAGGTTCAGCGCCTCGTGGTCGAAGGCGCACAGCCGTCCTTCGCCGTCGGCCGCGACCCTGACGCGCTGGGCGGTGGGACTGCGGTAGCCGACGAGCGAGAACATCTGACGGCGGGTCATGACGACGCGTACGGGCCGGTGCAGTGCCGTGGTCGCCATGACGGCGGCGACCTGATGGGCACTCAGACCCTTCGATCCGAAGGCGCCGCCGATGTGTTCGGAGCGCACGCGGACCGAGGCGGGGTCCAGGGAGAAGAGCTGGGCGAGTTCCCCGGCCACCCAGGAGCTGCCCTGGTTGGAGTCGATGAGGTCGAGCCGGCCGTCGTCCCAGCGGGCGGTCGCGGCATGCGGCTCCATCGAGCAGTGGTGTTCCTCCGGTGTCGTGTACTCCGCGTCCACGACGAAGGCGGCCCCGTCGATCCGCTCCCGGATGTCCCCCTTGTCCGTGTCGGCCCGCACCGTCGGGGAGTCCTCGGGCCGGTAGGCGTCGTCGCGTCCGGCACGGAACGCCACGTCGTGCGGTTCCTCCTCGTAGCCGACGACCAGGGCCTCGGCGGCCTCCCTGGCCTGTTCGGGGGTCTCGGCCACCACGAGGGCCACCGGCCAGCCCACGAACGGCACCCGGTCGTGCTGGAAGAGCCCGACGACCGGGTTGGGCCGGCCGAGCATGCCCACGTAGCCGGTGTCGACGCGCGGGGCGTTGCCGTGGTGGAGCACGGTGAGCACGCCCGGCATGGCGAGCACGGGTTCGTCCGCCACGGCGGTGATCCGGCCCCGGGCGATCGTGGAGAGGACCAGCCAGCCGTGGGCGAGCCGGGCGAAGGGGATCTCACCGGAGTAACGGGCGGCGCCGGTGACCTTGTCGCGACCCTCGACGCGGGCGCGGCCCGAGCCGACGACCCCGGAGGCGGTGGTGGTGCCGGTCGTCGTGGTCATCGGGCGGCCTCCTCGGTGAGTCGGGTGAGCTCGGCGACGACGAGGTTGCGCATCAGCGTCACCTTGTAGCCGTTCTCGGGCAGGGGCCTGGCGGCGGCCAGTTCGGCGTCGGCCGCCGCGGCGAACGCGGCCTCGTCGGCCGGGCCGCCGGTCAGGACCCGTTCGGCGGTCCGGGCCCGCCACGGCCGGGAGGCGACGGCCCCGAAGGCGAGACGGACGTCGCGCACGACACCGTCGTGTACATCGAGGGCTGCGGCGACCGAACCGATCGCGAAGGCGTACGAGGCACGCTCGCGCACCTTGCGGTAGCGGGAGTGCGCGGCGGCCGGAGCGGGCGGCAGTGTGACGCCGGTGATCACGGCGCCGGCGGGCAGCGCGGTCTCGATGTGCGGGGTGTCGCCCACGGGCAGGTAGAACGCCTCGATCGGCAACTCGCCGGGGCCGTCCACCGTTTCGAACGAGACGACCGCGTCGAACGCCGCGAGGGCGACCGCCATGTCGGAGGGGTGCGTGGCGACGCAGTGCTCCGACGCGCCGAGGACGGCATGGTTGCGGTGGTCGCCGGCGAGGGCGGGGCAACCGGTGCCGGGGGCACGCTTGTTGCAGGGTTTGGCGAGGTCCGCGAAGTAACCGCAGCGGGTGCGCTGGAGGAGGTTGCCGCCGACGGTGGCCATGTTGCGCAGCTGCCCGGACGCGCCGGCGAGCAGCGCCTGGGCGAGGGCCGGGTAGTGGCGGCGCACGTCGGGGTGGGCGGCCAGGTCGCTGTTGGTGACGGTGGCGCCGATGCGCAGGCCGTCGTCGGGACTGAACCCGATCTCGTCCAGGGGGAGTTCCCTGACGTCGATGAGGAGGCTGGGGCGCTCCACGCCCGCCTTCATCAGGTCGACCAGGTTGGTGCCGCCGCCGAGGAGCCGGGCGCCGGGGTCGGCGCGGAGGAGGGCCACCGCTCCGGTGACGTCGTGGACCCGTTCGTAGCCGAACTCCCTCATACAACCGCCTCCTTGGTCTGGTCGGCGGCGCGGGCGACCGCCTGGACGATCTGTGTGTACGCCCCGCAGCGGCAGAGGTTGCCGCTCATCCGCTCACGGATCTCCTCGGCGGTGAGCGCGGGCGCCCCGGCCTCGGGCCGTACGTCCTCGGTCGCGGCGCTGGGCCAGCCGGCGGCGTGCTCCTCGATGACCGCGAGGGCGGAACAGATCTGGCCCGGGGTGCAGTAGCCGCACTGGTATCCGTCGAGGTCCAGGAACGCCTGCTGCACGGGGTGCAGGCGGTCGCCGTCCGCGACGCCCTCGATGGTGGTGATCTCGCGCCCTTCGGCCGCCACCGCGAGCTGGAGGCAGGCCACGGCCCTGCGGCCGTCGAGCAGCACCGTACAGGCGCCGCACTGGCCCTGGTCGCAGCCCTTCTTGGTGCCGGTCAGGTCGAGGCGTTCGCGTAGCGCGTCGAGCAGGGTGGTGCGGTGGTCGACGGTCAGCGTGTATTTTTCGCCGTTGACGCGCAGGGTGACGGCGCTGGACGTCGATGGGGCCATGATCAGCCTTCTTTCGCATGGGCTGGACCGCCCCGCACGCGACGGTGTGCGGGTGGGGGGCCGACGGAAGCCGGTCGGTCAAGTGGCCTGATCCGGCGCTGCGGTGGAGGCAAGCGGACAGCTGTCCGCTTGGTTGTCGAACCTAACGCGCGACTGTCCGGCGAGCAAGGCCGTCCCCGGCCGTGGCTCGGGAGGGGGGGGAAGGGTGCGGGACGCGAGGAGCACGCCCACGCGGCCGGACGCGCAGCGCAACCGCGAGCGCATCCTGGCCGTCGCGCTCACCGAGCTGACCCGGGCCGCGGACACCCCGGTGAGTGTGATCGCGCGGAAGGCGGGCGTGGGCCAGGGGACCTTCTACCGCAACTTCCCCCACCGCGAGGCCCTGGTCCTTGAGGTCTACCGGTACGAGATGCGGCAGGTCGCCGACGCGGCGGCCCAGCTCCTCGCCGACCGCCCGGCCGACCGCGCCCTGCGCGAGTGGCTGGACCGCCTCGCCCGGTACGCGATGGCGAAGGCGGGCCTGGCGGACGCCCTGCGCTCCGCGACCAGCGGGCACGGCAGCCTGGCGCAGGTCGGCCACGGCCCGGTGACCGAGGCCATCACGGTCCTGCTGACGGCGAACGAGGCGGCGGGCACGATACGCGTGGGGGTGACCCCGGACGACTTCCTCCTCGCCATAGCGGGCCTGTGGCAACTGGACCCGCACAGCGACTGGCAGCCCCGCGCCGCCCGCCTCTTCGACCTGGTGACGGACGGGCTGCGGGCGGGCGCGTCCGGGGTCGAACACATGCGCCGTCACCCGGATCAACGGGACTCCGGCTAGCCGATGTTGACGACGCACGCCCACTCGGGCGGCGAGTCCGGTACGTAGTCCGGATCCTCCTCGTCCCAGGAGTCCCGGTCCGCCCGGTCGAAGAGCCCCACCACCGTCCGGCACGCCGGCTGGACGGTGGGCCACGGGGTCTGCCCGTCGGTCAGGGCCACGACGACATCGGGCCGGGGATGCGTCCGCAGCGCCTTGGCGAAGCCCGTACGCAGATCGGTTCCGCCGCCGCCCACCAGCGGAATGCCCTCCGCGCTGCACAGCGGGTGCACGACCCGGGCGGCCGCGTCGCAGGACAGGACCCTGACCAGGTCCCGGCGCCCGCCCACGGCACGGGTGATCGCGGACACCTCAAGCAGCGCGCTGCCCAGTTCCGCGTCGCTGACCGAGCCCGAGGTGTCGATGACCACGGACACATGCGGTGGTCTGCGCCGCAGGCTCGGCAGGACCACCCCGGGCAACCCGGCCGAGCGCCGTGAGGGACGCCCGTACGAGTAGTCGTCGCCCGCGCCGGGGCCGGACACGGCCGACCGGACGGCGGCCCCCAGCAGGTCGCGCCACGCCTGGGGCGGGTGGAACGCCTCCTCCGCCCACCGCTTCCACGCCCTCGGCGCATGGCCCGGGCGGCCGGTGATGCCCTGGGCCACCCGGAAGCGCACCGCGTCCCGCTCCTGCTCACTGAGCCCGTGCGCGCCGTCGGGTCCGAGGTCCCACTCCCGGTCGAGCCCGTCGGAGCCGCTGCCGCAGTCCAGCCAGGCGAAGTCCTGCGTGTGCGGCCCCAGCCGGAACAGGTGCAGGTACTCCTCCATCAGCCGCCCCTCGGGAAGCCCCAGCGTCGCGGGCCACACGGCTCCCTCGGGGGCGGCCAGCCCGTCCCCGTACACGTCGTCGTTGATCTCGCAGTCGGCCGCGATGTTCATCCGCAACCGCACCCCGGCACCGGTCAGTGCGTGTCGGCGCGCGAACCGGTCGCCGCGCCCGTGGTGGTCGCGCAGCAGGTGCGACACCTCGTGCACCCACACCCCGGCGAGTTCCTCCACCGGTGTGCGGTCCACGAACAGCGGCGATACGTAGCACCGCCAGTGGCGGTCGACGGCCATCGTCGGAACGCGCCGCGACTCGACCACATGGAGGGCGAACAGCGCCGTCGCCAGGAACGGGCGGGCCCTGACGGCCTGCAACCGGGCGGCGAAGAGCTTGTCGCGGTCCAGCTCGACCCCGGTCACCGGCCGCCCTTCGTCGCCACGGCGGCGCGGGCCGCCGCGTCCTCGGCGCGCCGGGACACCGACACGACTCCCGCCAGCGCCTCGATCGACGCGGGCACGTCCCACTCCTCCCGCCTGAGCGTGGCGAGGGTGGTCGCCGGGACGACGACCAGGTCCGGTGCTCCGGTCTCGACCGCGCGCACCAGAACCGTCCAGGCGGCGTCCCAGCGCGACCGGTCGAGGCGTTTGCGCACCGCCGCGACCACCCCGTCGAGCACCGCCTGCCGCAGGTCCCCCCGCTCGGGCAGCACGACGGACGCCGGGTCGGCGAGGAGTGTTTCGGGGTCCGGGAGGTCCATCCGGTCGATGGCAGCGAGGAGTTCGAGCCCCGGCCCGTCCCCGACCGTGCCCCGGACGAGCAGCGAGAGCACATCGCGGGAGACTCCGGCGGCGGTGGCGAAGGCGATCAGGGTGAGCGTCATGTCCCAGCTCCGGGGAGACGGCCAGGCGCCGCCCCTGCGGGTCTCGCCGCTGGGCAGCCGGTGGACGAGCGCGGGACGGGCCGCGAGAAGCCCGCACACCGCCCGGCGGGCGAAGTCGACTGCCTCGGCGAGGCGTTCGGGCTGGAGCCGGGGCAGGGTCGCCCGGGGCCAGGTCCCGCCGAGACCGCGTACGACGACGTCCTGGTCATGGGTCCACTGGAGGTGGACGAACCGGTTGGCCAGCGGCGGGCTCAGCTCCCAGCCGTCCGCCGCCGACGAACGCGGGTTGGCGGCGGCCACGATCCTTACACCGGGCGGCAGTTGAAGCGCCCCGACCCGCCGCTCCAGTACGAGTCGGAGAAGGGCCGCCTGCACGGCGGGCGGGGCCGTGGACAGTTCGTCCAGGAAGAGCAGGCCGCGCCCGGCCCGGACCAGCCGCACGGCCCAGTCCGGCGGCGCCATGGGGACGCCCTGCTCCGCCGGATCGTCCCCGACGACGGGCAGCCCGGAGAAGTCGGACGGCTCGTGCACGCTGGCGATGACCGTAGTGAGCCGCAGCCCGAGGTCGTCGGCGAGCTGGGTGAGGGCGGCGGTCTTGCCGATGCCCGGCTCACCCCACAGCAGCACGGGCAGGTCGGCGGCGACGGCCAGCGTCAGGGCCTCCAGCTGGGTGTCGGGGCGCGCTTCGGTCGTCGTGTCGCGCAGCAGGGCGGTCAGCGCCCCGGCGATGTCGAGCTGGGAGGCCGTGGGCGGGGCGGAAAGGGTGCTTACGGGCATGGGTCATCACCTTGTGAGTCGTGGTGGGCAAGTGCGAGTGCGGGGTGCGCGCGCACCCGTCAGCGCGCCCCCGCCCGACGTGGGCGCGTGCGGCGTGCGGGAGCGGGCGGAGGGACGGGGTGGCAGGTGCTGGGGCCGGGTTCGATCAGGTCGGCGCGGTACAGGCCGTAGGTGATCCTGCGGAGCGCCGCCGTCTCCAGTTCGTCGCGGAGTGGGCCGTCCCGGAGCTGCGCGCCGTGGCCGAGGAGCCCTTCGACCACGGCGAGGGCTCCGGCGATGTCGCCGTGGTCGAGCCGTTCCCGTACCCCGGTGAGGCAGTCCGGGCGGCGGTGGGCCTCATCGATGGCCCGGAGGCACGGCAGCGGGGTGCCGGTCAGGGCGACCAGCAGTTCCTCGCGCCGGATCTCGGCCGGGTCGTGGTCCAGGGCCGACAGCACCCCGTCGACCAGGCCGATCCGGTGCCGGGCGCCCCGGCAGTCCACGACGCGGGGGTGCCCGGCGCCCGCCGGAACCGGTGGCGGACCGGCCGGTGCGTGCCCGGGGGCGAGCGCGGCCGCGACGAGCGGGTGCAGCCGGTCGGCCGCGATCGCGCCGGACCGCAGGAGTTCGAGGTCGGGCAGCGCCCAGGTGGCGGCGTCGGGGAGCACCAGCGGAGAGCGGCCGGCGTCCGCCCCGGCGTCCGCGAGCCGCAGACGGCCGTCCGCGGTCGCGTGCAGCAGCAGCCGGTGCCGCCCGCCCAGCCGTACGGTGACGGGGCCCGAGGTGCGGCCCTCGGCATCGAGCAGCAGCGCGGCCTCCGCCGCCCAGCGGCCGACGGCACAGCGGCGCCCCGGAGGCAGCCGGCGGAGCAGGTCCGGGTCCGTGGCGCCGTCGACTCCGGAACGTATCCGCAGGTCAGCAGCGTTGCGCGCGTCCCACAGCTGGCGGTGCAGGTCGAGCCGGAACCGCCGGCTGGGGTACGGGTGCGGATGCAGGCGTACGGTCCCGGAGCCCGTGCCGTCCCACAGGCCGAGGCTGATCCGCTGCCCTGCATCCGCCCAGGCAGGCGGTGTTCTGGCCACCAGGTGCACGGAGGCCGGGGCACGAGCGGTCCCGGGACGCGGCTCGGAGTCGTACCGCGCGAGCGCGATCGTCAGCCCGGGGCGCAGCAGTCCGCGCGGGGCGATCCTCGGCATGTGCCAGCGCAGCAGGTCCGGTGCCAGGTGGCGCAGGTCCGCGCGTACGCGGGCGGCGAGTTCGCGCCCGTACGTGCGGGCCAGGGCCCGGGGCGTGAAGTCGACGTCGACACCCGCGGCGGCGCACGCGCCGGCCCAGTCGCCGGTACGACGTCGGGCGGTGGCGGTTTCGATCATGGAGGGCGGCACGGCGAACTCGCGCACGCGCAGCCAGAAGGACAGGAAGGGATCCTCGTCGGGCCGGTGAGTGGTCATCAGCACTCACCTTGCGCGGACGGGGCCCCCAATCTTTGGAGAGAGTGAGTCGTCATCGCGGCACAGCGTAGCGTCCGGACGCCGGTCGCGCAGCCCTTATTCGGTGAGACCGGCGGCGAGCGTGGCCCCCAGCTCCCAGCACGCCTCGGTGTCGGCCCTGCCCGGCTCGCCCGTCACTTTCACGGCCTCCGCCGCCCGGCGCCAGCCGAGGCCGGTGGTGATCGTCTCGATGCCGCGCACGGCGCCCGTGACGTCATTGCCGCCGTGCACGTAGTAGCCGAAGGGGCGGCCCTGCGTGGTGTCGAGGCACGGGTAGTAGATCTGGTCGAAGAAGTGCTTGAGCGCCCCGGACATGTAGCCGAGGTTCGCCGGGGTGCCGAGGAGCAGCCCGTCCGCTTCGAGTACGTCGGAGGCCGTCGCGGCGAGCGCGGCGCGCCGTACGACGCGCACGCCCTCGATCTCGTCCGTCGTCGCACCGGAGACGACGGCCTCGAAGAGGGCCTGGCAGTTCGGCGAGGGCGTGTGATGCACGATCAGGAGAGTGGGCACAGCACCGAACCCTGCCGTCCCCCTTCCTCCGTCGCAAGCCGGACGCGCGTGGTGGGCTTCGGTGTCAGGAGCGGTGGCCGAAGAACTCGACCTCGGCGACCGCCACCCGGCGGCCCTTGCCGGTGCCGTACGCGGAGTCGACCGTGAGCCGGACGCGGACGGTCTGCGAGCCCCGTAGGTCGAACGTCTGCTGACCTGCCTGGTCGGCGAGCCGGATCGTCTTCGTGCTCTTGGTGCCGTCCCGCGCGGTCAGTTCGGCGATGAGCCTGGCCGGCCGGGCCTGCGTCAGATACTCGTCCGTACGCGTCGAGGTGCCGGAGAACACCACCATCTTCCGCAGCCGGACCGGCGCTTCGAACGCGCACTCAAGGAACTCCCCCGCCCCGCCGCCGGTGGCCTTCGGTGCCCAGTACCGGTTGTTGAAGCCGTCCACGGCGGCGGCCGCGGCATGCCCCGGAGCCGCGCTCGACGCCTTGCACGCGGAGGGCGGCATCGCCTCCGGCGCACCGGTCTCCTCCTTGGCGAGGCCCAGCAGCCCGGACAGGTGCGGCAGCGCGAACCACACCCCGGCCAGGACGAGGAGCAGCGCGAGGGGAATCCCGAGCCTCGGCCCCCGCCTGCGGCGTCGCGGACGCGCCCCGGCCGCGTGGCCCCTCGCCGGGTCCCGGCGGAAGAGGCGGCGCCACCAGGGCGGACGCGCCTCGGGCGGGGGTCCGGGGTCGAGGAGCAGGGCGCACCGGACGCACAGGGTGCGGTCGGGTGCGTTCTCGGTGCCGCAGCCCGGGCAGCGCACGGGCGCGGCGGCCCTGACCGGCGCGGCGGGCGGCTCGGGCCCCGACGCGTCGGGCGTCCAGGCCGCGGGGCCGGGCGGGGTGTCCGGCCGGTCCCCGGGGCGGCGGGGGGCGGCGGGCTGTGCGGGGGCGGACGGCGGACGGCGTGCCGGGTCGGGGCGGTCCGGGTCCTGGGCGCGGAACGCGGGGCCCGGCGGGCGCTGCGGGGGGATGGCGGGGAGGGGGTTCACCACGTGGGGCGGGAGCGGCGGGGTGGGGGCGGCCGGGCGGGGTGGGCGCGGGGGTAGGGAGGTCGGGGGCGCCGGCTCCGGCGGTGCGGGGGCCGGAGGCGCGGGCGTCGGGTTCACGGGGGTCGGGGGCGCCGGGACCGGAGGCGCGGTGGTCGGGGGCACGAGGTCCCGGCGCGGTTCCGGAGCCAGGGGCGGGGCCGGGACGGGCGGCGGCCCCGGCTCCGGCGGATCGATGGGTGCACGAGGCGCCGGCGGCGCGGGCTCGTCGCCCTCCTCCCACGCCAGAAACGCCTCGCACGACACGCAGAATTCGCGCCCCGGTTCATTCCTCGTCCCGCACGACTCGCAGATCACCGCGTCGCACCCCCCGCGCCCTCGTCCGAGGGCAGGATCTCCAGCGTGTAGCCCACGTGGGCCGGCACCTCCGTGCCGATGAGTTCTTCCAGCCGGGCCCGGTCCACGGCCCGGCCGCGCCCCTCCCTGACCCGGATCGTCACCCAGGGGCGCGGCGCGCCCGGAAGCGTGGTGCCGGTTCCGGTGGACCAGGCGGTGCCGCCGCTCTCCGTGATCTCCGGGTCGGCGCCGGTCGCCAGGCGTATCGCCTCGGCGAGGCCGCCCGCCGTCCCGCGCCGGGCGTGCCGGGCCACCGCGCCGCGTACCGTCTCCCGGCGCCGCTCGACCGGTCCGTCCTCGGGGGACTCCGCCGCCACCCACTGCGCCAGCCAGACCAGGAAGTCGTCGGGGGCGCTGCGCGGGTCCAGGTGGGCGGGGAGGTTGTCGATGGTGAGCAGGACCGGGGCGAGGACGTCGTCCAGCGCGGTGAGGAAACGGCGGAGGAAGTCCTGCTCCAGGTAGACGGCGGGGAGTTGGTCGATGAGGGGGTGCGGGGTGGGGAGCCCGGGGACGCCGGTGCGCATGGATCAGGCTCCCCTCACGCGAAGCTGGTGCTCGTAGCTGAAGACCAGCGCGTGCCGGTCGAGCGGGATCTTGGTGGTGGCCTCGGTGCGCTCGCCGGTCACCGGGTCGGCGCGGTAGAGCCGTACGTCCTCCACCAGGTCCACGCCAGGCACTCGTTGGAGCACGGCGAACGCCTCGCCGGACTGGACCGGACGCCCGAACGGCCAGCCCTGCCCGCCGGGCCCGCCGGTCAGGGCGTTGAAGTACCCGTACAGCGCGGCCAGTGCCGCGTCGCGCACGCGGTCGCGGTCCGCGCCTGGCTCGGCCTGGACCGAGGCGACGACGGTGACGCCCTGGTAGAACGGCGGTTCCACGACGAGGCGGGCGCCGATCGGGCGGCGCTCGTCCAGGTGCCCGGCGATGAGGCGCAGGGTCTGGGCGGGCGGGACCAGCTCGTCGAACTCGATCCGCCCCTGGTCGTCACTGCGCCCCGCCGGCACGACGAGGAGCCGTACGCCCTGCGCGCTGGCGCCGCTCTCGTCGCCGTCGGCCCCGGCCCGGATGCAGTGGACCCGGGCCGCGTCCGGGGCGACCTCGCGGGCGAGGAGTTCGTAGTCGTGCGGGACGACGGCCCGGTGCAGGGTGCGCAGGGTCATCGGGCCGCGCACCCGGGCGCTGTCGACGCTCTCCCCGTCGACGCCGCCGAGCGCGGGCCTGCGGTTCTCGACGCGGGCCACGTACGGGAGCGCGCTGCGGAGGATCTTCAGGGTCGACCGGGCGACGTTGCCGCGCAGTCCGCCGCCGGTGCGGTACGAACGCGCCCTGACCGTGGCGCCCTTGGCGGGGACGGCCCCGTAATAGCGGATGGAGCCGTCCCGTTCACGTACGGCGGGGCCGAACTCGACGCGGCCCGAGTTGGGGTCGAGGGTGAAGTGCCGGTCCTCGGGGCCGGAGTGTGCGAAGTCGTCGACCCTGGTCCAGCGGGTGTACTCCGGTTCGGGGCCGCTCGCCGGGTCCGCGACCTCGACCACGAAGTCCCCCGGCACGACGGGCGAGCGCGCCAGGGTGAACGCCTGCCCCGGTACGCCCTCCGCCGCGCCGAGCACCTCGTCGGTGATGGTCTCGGCGTGCTCGGCCGCGACGGTGGCGCCGATGGTGAAGGCGGTGACCGACCGGACCACGGGCGGCGCCAGGTAGGTCGGGCGGCCGGGCTCGGCCTCGATCAGGCGGCAGCGCAGCCAGCCTCCGGTGCGGCGGACGACGGCGGCGGGGGTGTGGGTCCTCGGCAGGTGCAGGATGAGTTCGCCGGACCGGTTGAAGCCGCCGGTGTCGTCCTTCTCGACCTCGCAGGCCGCCCAGGTGGTGCCGTCCCACGCCTCCCAGACCAGGGGCGGGCGCAGCGGGTCCACACCGACGCCCTCGACGCGGCAGTCGAGCCGCAGAACGACGACGCCGGCCGGCACGGCGGCCGACAGGCCCACGTAGAGGCAGTCACCGGGGGCGGGCGTGGCGCCGAAGCAGGCCACGTCGCGGCCGATGGCGAGCTGCTCGGTGCGGTCCACCACCTCCTCGGCGGCCGGCCAGGTGGCGAGGTGGGCGAACGAGCAGGGCACGACGGTGAGTTCGGACGTGGTGGTGAAGACGACCGCCTCCTCCGTCTCCGTACGGACGGTCGCCACCTCGGTCCCGGCGCGCACCACGACGGGGTCGGGGCGGGGCGCGGACAGCCGGAAGGTCACATCGGTGCGCGCGGCGGTCGGTGGGTGCAGCCGTACGCCGATCAGGTCGAGGAAGGTGAGGTAGCTCTTCTCCGGCACCCGGTTCACCCGGTAGACGAGCTGGTCGACCATCGTCGCGAACGCCTCGATGAGCGTGACGCCCGGGTCCGACACATTGTGGTCGGTCCACTCCGGGCAGCGCTGCTGGACCAGGCGTTTGGCCTCGTCCACCAGGCCCTGGAAGCGGCGGTCGTCCAGATGGGGACTGGGCAGCGTCACGCGCCGGCCTCCTCGTCGTCGGGGTTCGTCTCCGGTCCGTGCTGGGGGATCACGTAGAACGGGAAGACGAGGTTGCGCGGGTCGTTGGAACCGCGCACGGTGTAGCCGATGTCGATGTAGAGCACCCCGTTGTCCGCCTCGTCGAAGCGGACGGTGACGTCGGCGACCTCGATGCGCGGTTCCCAGCGTTCCAGGGCGAGGCGCACCTCGTACGCGAGTTGCCCGGCCGTTCCGGCGTCGGCGGGGGCGAACACGTAGTCGTTGACGGCGCAGCCGAATTCGGGCCGCATCGGGCGCTCGCCGGGCGAGGTCGCGAGGATCAGCCGGATCGACTCCTCCAGTTCGCGTTCGCCGCGCACCAGCGCGATGGACCCGGTGGCGTCCGTGCGCGGCGGGAAGGCCCAGCCGGCTCCGATGAACTGCTCTCCCATGTGCGTTCAGCCTCCGATCAGCACGGTGGCGCAGCCCGAGAGGATCGGCGCCCCGCAGCCGCTCAGGTCACCGACGCGGGCGGCGGGCCTGCCACCGATGAACACGCTCCGGCTGCCCGGGGGCGCGATCGGGGACGGCGGGTGGCCGAGCGGCGATGCGCACTGGTGGAGGGTGCCGACCGTGGCCGCCGGTCTGCCGCCGATCAGCACCGAGACCACCCCGGGCGGCCCGACCGTGCCGGGGTGGCCGGTGGGGTCGCCCACCCGGGCGGCTGCTGCTGACGGCATGCGGTGCGCTCCTGTTCGCTGCGAATGTGGTGGTACGTCAGTTGAGCTGGATCATCGGCGCGTTGACGGAGAGCGAGCCGCCGCTCTTCAGGTCCGTGCGCCGGCTGCCGTCGACCGTGACCTGGCCGCCGTGCACCTCCACCGCGCCGTCCGTGGAGAGGGCGACTTTGCCGTTGCCGCCGTTCAGGGCGACCCCGTTGCGGGAGGTGAGGGTGACGCTCTCGCCGGTGAGGGTGAGCTCCCCGCGTCCGGCGTCCAGGGAGACGCCCTTGGCGGCCGTGACGGAGACCTGTTCCTTGGCCTCGATGGTCACGCTGCCGTCGCTGTTGATGACGACGGCGGTGCCCCGGCGGTCCAGGTCGATGGTGAGTTTCCCGTCACCGGTGCGCAGCCGTACACCCTGCGGGCCGTTGGCCGCGTCCAGGAGTTCGAGCTGGTTGCCGCTCTTGGAGGCGAAGGCGCGGCGGTTGACGGCACCGGTGGTGGGGTCGACCAGGTCGCCACCGCCCGCGTAGGAGGCGCCGGGGGTGCCTGGCGTGCCGGACGCACCTGAGGTCCCCCCGCCGGGCCGGTCCTTGCCGTTGTACAGACCGGCCAGCACGTACGGCCGGTCCAGGTGCCCGTGCTCGAAGCCGACCAGCACCTCGTCGCCGACCTCGGGGATGAACGCCTCGCCGCCGCCCGTCCCGCCGGACTGCGCGGTGCGCGCCCAGTCGCTCGCGTACTCGTCCGACAGCCAGGGGAAGCGCACCTTCACCCGGCCCGAGCCCTCCGGGTCCTGGGTGTCCGTGACCGTCCCGCTGACCAGCCCGGACCAGCGCGGGCCGGTCCCGGACGCGCCGGAGGCCCCGGTGAGCCCGAACAGCGAGCGCTCCTGCTGTCCGGACACGGTGATCCAGGTCTCGTAACCGCGTACGGCGTCGAAGACGTGGCGCGAGGAGGTGACGGTGTAGCGGCCCTCGAAGGGCGCGCCGACCGCGTTGAGCGCGACCGCGCTGCCGGCCGTGACCTCGGGGTTGCCCCGGATCACCGCTTCCAGTTCCGCGAAGGAGCCGGCGATGCGCTCGGCCAGTGCCTTCGCCGCCTGGTCCACCTGTGCCTGGGTGCCGTACGCGGTGTCGGTGACGACGAACCGGGCCTCGCCGAAGGGGGCGGTGACGTCGGCCGCCGTGACGCCGAGGTCCAGCGTGGCCGACTTCCCGGCGGGCGACCGGCCGACCAGCGGTTCCTTGGCGCCGATGTCCCAGCCGCGCACCTCGACCTCGGAGACCTGTTCGGCGGCCGAGACACCGGCGCGGCAGCGGAGCAGGTTGCTGCCGAGTTCGAGGACGAGCGGGTCGCGCTCGGCGCGCGCGGAGCTGTCCGGCGCCCCGCTCGCCTCGGCGGGCCGGGTGATGTGCAACTGCCCTTCGCGCACGTATGCCTGGGCGCCCGCCTCCTCGGCGAGGCCGCGCACGAACTCCCAGTCGGTGACGTTGGGTTGGGCGATGTGCTCGATGACCGGTCCCGCGATGTCCACGGTGCCGGGTTTGAGTCCGGCGCGCTGGGCGACCTGGCCGCAGATGTCGGACAGGGTCATGTTCTGGTAGCTGGCGACGCGCCGGCCCCGCAGCAGGCGGTGCGCCGCGTCCAGGCCCCGGACCACGGTGAAGGTGCCGGTCTCGTCCAGCTCGACCTCCAGGGCGGTGACCGCGCCTTCGAGGAGCGGTTTCGGCGCGGTTCCGCCACCGGCCCGGGCGAGGAGCCGGGCCTCGCTGCCGATCTTCAGGCCGGTCTGTTCGAGCAGGACGCGGTCCGGGTCGCGGAACCGGAGCAGGAAGAGGTCGGGCAGCGTACGGCTGTCGTCCACATACCCCTCGACCAGGGTGTTGAGGAACTTCGCGGGCAGCGGGCGGCCGTCGAACTCCACCACCAGCGCGCTGGAGACCCCGGGGCGCGTCATCGGCCCGCCCCCCGGCCGCCGTTGCCGTCCAGCCGGCTCAACTCGTCCAGTGCGGGCAGCAGCAGCTGCGTGCCCGGGGCGAGCCTGATCGGGTCGTCGATGCCGTTGGCCTCGGCGATGACCCGCCAGGCACCCGCGTCGCCGTACTCCCGGTGGGCCAGGGAGGGCAGCGAGTCCCCCGAGGCGACCCGGTGCACGCGCCGGGCAGCCAGCGCCCCGGAGGTGGGGTTCTGCCCGGGCGTCTCCCCGCTGATCTCCTCCATCGTCACCTGGCACACGGCCCGGATCGGCACGCCCGACGTGGTGAACAGCGTGTATTTCGCGGCCACTTGACTCACGTAACCGGGGAAGCCGGTCAGTCCGCCCCAGTGGAACACCACCCACGGCGGCGAGGACCGCTGCTGCTGCCTGGTCTCGTTCGTCGGTACGCAGCACGCGAACAGCTGCTCCACCGCCGTCACGACCCGGGTGTCCTGGGTGTCGCCCGCGTCGAAGAACATCTCGACGGTCAACTTGCTGGGCTGCGAGCCCTGGTACTCCGGCGGCCCGGAGCTCTTCGCACCCTTGGCCGGGGTGCGCTTCCAGGAGGCCGCCTTCGTCAGGCTCAACTCCTTGGGGTTGAACTGGAAGTCGATCCGCCCGCACGGCCCGCCGGGGGTCAGCCCGCCCCCGGTCGGCGGGGTCCGCAGCTCCAGGTAGGCGTGCTCCAGCTTGGGCCTGGCCGAGCCGCCCTTCGCGGCGGACGCCACGCCGGAGGTCCCGGCCGCGCTGAAGGCGATAGGTCCCGAGCTCACTCCGCTCAGCCCTCCATCACATAGCCGTGGTGGGCGATCTCGATCGTCTCCATCGCGACCTTGGGCGACTCCGGGTTGAACGACGGCCCCGTCCAGCGCACCGGCACGACTTCGAGCAGCCCCCACTGGGCGACCTTCCGGCCGTCGCCGGTCCGCGCCTCGATGTGCGCGGTCTTGCGGCTGAACCCGGTCGTCATGGTGGCGAACCAGCGCGCCACCTTCTCCGTCTCCCTGGTGAGCGGACGCGACAGCTTGACGTTGGAGTACTTCAGCCGGGTCGGCAGCTGCCACACGTGCCCGTTGTTGCCGCCCTCCTCGCGCGTCTCCAGGACGACTTCGCAGCCCAGCCCGTCACAGGTGTTGAACGACCCGAGCTCGATGTCGTCGATCGTCACGACGAAGCAGACGCTGACTGCGGGGTCGTCCGGGGCGTTGGCCATGCGCGTGCCTCTCGATCAGTGACGGGTGTTGATGAGAAAGCCGGAACGCTCGCGTTCGAGCCGCAGGTCGGCCTTCAGCAGTCTGCTCAGGGGCGCGTAGAGCGCCCGGACGAGTTCGTCGGTGACGGGTGGCGCCTGCGGCGTCCCGTCCGGGCTCGTGGAGGTGGTGGTCGCCGGCGGCTGCTCCGCGATGGGCGGCTCGGGTTCGGGTCCGGGCTCCGGACCGGGTTCCGGCAGGGGCGGCGGCGGGGGCTCCTCTGCGGTCTCCGAGTCCCGCTGGACGACCGGCCGCGAGGTGCCGTCGCGGGGTGCGGACGCGAAGACGACGCCCCCGTCGGCCATCCGCTGCGCCACCCCGGCGGCCACGGCGACCGCCCCGGCGGTCGGGAAAGAAGCGGGCACGCGTGGCCCCCGGCCGGGGCCCGGATCCGGCATGACCGGCAGCGGGGTCGCCTGCCGCTGTACGGGGGTGACCTCACGCTGCAACGGTGCCGCCGGGGCGCCGGACACCCCCGGTGTTCTCGGCCCTGCCGATGCGATGCCCGCGCCCGGGTCGGTCGCGGTCCAGCGCACGGCCACGGCGGGCGGCGGACCCGGGGGCGCGGGCACGAAGGGGGACGGCCTGGGTGCGCTGTCGTCGGCCCCCGCGCTCTCCGCCGCGCGCTGGACGGCCGGGGTCCCGCCGGGGGCGTCGGCCGTACGGAGGGTGAGGGGCCGGTCCCCGAGCAGGGGTGCGGTGGGGCGGTCGGGGGCTGCTAGTGGCGGGGTGGTCGTCCGCTGCACCGGGGCGGCGGGCTCCTGGCGGTCCGGTGTCGCCTCGGGCGCGTGCGCGCCGCCCTCCGGCTTGAGCGGGGCGTCGCCCAGGAGCGGCGCCACGGGCTCCGTCCCGGTGGGGGCCTCGGGGGAGCCGGGCGACTCGGTGGCCGGCGGGTCCGTGGTCCCGCCGGGGCTGGGCACCACCGGGTCAGCGGTGCGGGCGTGGACCGGCAGCGGGGCGCTGTCGCGCTGCACCTGGGGTGGAACCAGCTGCGAGGGCGGGACCGCCTTGCGCTGGGCCGTGGGCGGCAGGCCGGGGAGCGGCGCTCCGAGGCCCCCCGTGCGGCGGGGCGCGTGCTGCGGCGGCGCGGGTGGCACGTCGGAGGTACGTTGCACGCGCGGAGGCCCCGACGCCAGGGGGTCGGGCTCGGCGGCGTCCATGTGAGGCGTCGGGCCCTCGGTGTGCCCGTCAGGGGCTACGAGGGGCTGCTCGCCGACCAATTCGCGTACAGGCAGACCGGCGGCGGCCGGGGCCGGTCCGGCCGAGGTGAGGTTCGGCAGGCCGTCCCCGTACGTCCGCTGGACGGCCACCGTCCACGCCCCACGCCGCGCGGGCATCGGCATCTCGACGGCCCGCTGGACCGGCGGGGGCGGGCTTCCCGGGGCGGCGTCGACCACACCGCGTACCAGACCGGCGGGAGCCTCGGGGCTTACCAGATGCCCCAAAGGCGTGCCCAGCGACGTGTCCTGACGTGTCGTCAATCCTGCCTCGAACCCGGCTGGGTTGGTCAGCAGATCCTGGCCCGTGACGGACCGCTGAACGGGTGCCAGACGGCTCACGTCCACCCGGTCGGACCGGTCCGGCCCCGCCGGGCCGGGAGGCCGCGAAAGCGGGGCGTTGGCGGAACGGCCGCCGCGCAGCCAGGACATCAGCCCCATGGTTCCTCGTCCTCCTCCGTGCTCCTGGCTACTGCCCGTTGAGGCGGGCGACCTGTGCGACGAACTTCAGGCGTTCCGGGTGTTCCAGGTCCAGCAGGTCGTCGAGCGGCCAGTGGAAGTGGTAGGCGAGGTACGCGACCTCCTCGTAGAGCAGGTCGGCCGCGTACGTCACGATTCCCCCAGGCGACCGCCGGCGAGATCCACCGCGAACTCCTCGTCGCAGGACGGACAGGTGACGGCCGCGCGGGTGTGCCCCTCGGCGTTGATCCGGCGGTAGAAGTCCTGGAGGAATGCCAGGTCCGACGCGAACAGGTCCTCGATGACGCCCGGATGGATGTCCTCGACCGTCCCGATCCGGGTCACCACGCGGGAGATCAGCACGACCGAGAGGTACGCGGAGTTCTCCCGGACCCGGTCGTCGCGCAGCGGCACCAGCTCGTCCCGGGCGGTCGCCAGCCGCATCACTCCGCTGCGGTGCACGGTGCCCGACTCGTCCACGTAACCGCGCGGCAGCTCGAAGCTGAACTCGGTGCGCAACGGTTCGGACCGGCCCGTGCCCGAGTCCCGTCCCGGAGGTTCCTGGAACTGGACCGTACGCCGCATCAGTCGAGCTCCATGCTCTCGTACGTGATCGCCAGCTTCTCCGTGAGCACCGAGGTGTCACCGGCCTTGAGCGTGCCGATCTCCAGCGACTTGGGCCAGGCGTTGATGAGCTTGTACCGCTTGATCGGCAGGCCCTCGTAGTCGTACACGATGACCGCGCCGTTGCGGCGGGCGCTCGTCATGCGGCCGAAGCGGGAGTCCTTGATCCAGCGCTCGAAGCTGTTGTCCTCGGTCAGGCCGCGCGTGACGGTCACCTCGCCGGCTTTGGGGCGGCCGGGCAGCTTCTTGATGGCGTACTTGCCGTCGGCGGTGTTCTGCTTCAGCTCGATGACGTCCTGCTCCATCTTCAGACCACTGACCTCGGTGATCTGCTTGATGACGACGCTGTCGAATTCGAGACCGAAGGAGTGCCCGACGGAACTGTCGAGATCGGGAAGTGGCACCACAGGCTCCTTACGCCAGGTTCGGGAACGGGCCGGTCACTGAAGGGCGGCGTGCGCCGGTCACTCGTCCACGCCCCCGGTGCCGCCGGTCAGCTGGGAGAGCCGGAAGACGACGAACTCGGCCGGTTTGACGGGCGCGACGCCGATCTCGCACACGACCTGCCCCGCGTCGACGCTCGAAGGCGGATTCGTCTCCCGGTCGCACTTGACGTAGAACGCCTCGTCTGGGGTGAGGCCGAAGAGCGAGCCCTTGCGCCACTCGTTCACCAGGAACGCGGAGACCGTGCGCCGGATACGGGCCCACAGGGCGTCGTCGTTCGGCTCGAAGACCACCCACTGGGTGCCGGCGAGGATCGACTCCTCCAGGTAGTTGAAGAGCCGCCGCACGTTCAGGTAGCGCCAGGCCGGGTCGGAGGCCAGGGTGCGGGCGCCCCAGACCCGGATGCCGCGTCCGGGGAAGGAGCGGATGCAGTTCAGCCCGATCGGGTTGAGCAGGTCGTGCTCGCCCTTGGTCAGCTGCGTCTGCAACGCCACAGCCCCGCGCACCACTTCGTTCGCCGGCGCCTTGTGCACCCCGCGCGAATCGTCGTTACGGGCCCAGATGCCGGCGATGTGCCCGCTCGGCGGTACGAGGGTCGCGCGACCGGACGCCGGGTCGGCGACGCTGATCCACGGGTAGTAGAGCGTGGCGTACTTCGAGTCGAAGTTCGCCCGGTCGGTGCGCCATGACCGGACCTGCTGCGGTGTCAGGCCGGGCGGCGGGTCCAGGATGGCGATCCGGTCACCCATCAACTCACAGTGTCCGATGAGCGCTTGCTGCACGGCGACGACCGATTCCAGGTCGAGCAGGCCGCGTTCGTACGCACCCATGAGGTCCGGTACGGCGATCATCGTGACGTCGTCCACCGCTTCGAGGCCGCCCAGGCCGGTGCGGCGGTCGGCATCGCCGACGTACACCTCGGGGGCGAGCGCGCCCGCGCTTCCGGCGGGCGGGGCGGCGGGGGCGAGGGTCACCGACTGGGGTGCGGGGCGGGCGGGAGCGGCGCCGCGCCCCGATTCGCGTATCTCGATCAGCTCCGACTTGGCGTTGACCCGGGTCGCGACGTTCTCCTTGCTCCGCTTGGTCGTCACGGAGGGGTACGTCTCCGCGACCTGGCCGTCGCGCTTCACGATCAGCTGGAACACGTCGGAGGGCGGGTCGTCGCCCTCGGCCTCCGCGACCTCCACGCTGATCTCGCCTGCCACGCCCGGCTTGGGCTTCACGGCGTACGGCCCGACCTGGACCTCGGAGCCGGCCGCGAGTTCGCCCTCCGCTCCCCCGGCCACCGTGTCCGAGCCGTCGCCGATGCGGACGACGTAGCAGATGCCGCCGCCGTTGGCGAAGAAGCCGTAGACGCCGGCGGCGAGGTACGTGCCGTCCACGAAGTCGCCGAAGGTGCTGACGAACTGGCTCCAGTTCGTGATCAGCGTCGGCTCGTCGAACGGGCCGCGCTGGGCGAACCCGACGAAGGCGGCGACCGACGTGCCCACCCCTTCGATCGGCCGGGAACCGGACTCGACCTCTTCGACGTAGACGCCCGGGGACAGGTACGACGGCATATGGGCCTCTCCTTGACGTGCTCCTCGACGTGCTTCCCACCCCGTCGCGTGACCGCTGCCCGACCGGGGAACACCGGCGATTCTCGCCACTTCGGCGATCACCGGGAACGGATGGTCGGCCGCCCCGGCGTGCATGGGGAGCTGCCCGAAGAGGCAAGGAGGCGGCGCCGGGCGCACCGCACGGGCCTGCCCCTCCCCCGTCCCGCCGGTGCTCCCTCCGCCCCCGGGGCGCCCGGCAGCCTGGCTAGCCACCGTGTGCGGGCGGAGCTGTGCTGGCGGGAGGGGACGTATGAAGGGGGTTCCCGAGAAGTCGCCCGCCGCCTCCGCCGCCGGGTCCCGCACCGGCTCGCCTCGTACGGAAGCGGCTCCCGCTCGTACGGAGGAGGCTCCCGCGCCCGGCCCTGCGGCGGCACCGGACCGCCGCAGTCTTCAGCGGTTGCAACGTGCCGCCGGCAACGCGGCCGTCTCGCGTCTCGTAGCCCAGCGCTACACCGCGCCCGTCAAGCCGTCGCCCGCCCAGGCCCCGGGGTTCCGGGGCGTCAAGGCGGACATCGCGGCGAAGAAGCAGCGGCTGGGCCGGCACCGGCCGGCCGCGACGGAGTCGAAGGCGTCTCAGGATGCCGCCGTGGCGCCCCCGGACGACAAGGAGGCGCAGGGCAAGGCGGCCAACGCGGAGAAGATGAACGCCGCGAAGCCGGGTGAGTTCGACAAGAAGGCGTTCATCGACGCGGTGAACAAGGCCATCGACGCGCAGGCGCCGAAGAACCTCGACGACGCCGACAAGTTCTCCGAGTCCGGCAAGGCGGAACGGGTCAAGGCCGAGGTCGACGGCGAGGTCTCGGACGGCAAGGAGGCGTCGGCCAAGGACATCGACACGGCGACGAAGGCCCCGCCGGACACGGCGGCCGCGAAGGACAAGCCCGTCACGCCGCTCACCCCGGACCAGCCGCCCGGCAACCCCGGGGCGCCGTCCGCGGCGGCCGCGATCCCCGAGAAGCAGCCGGCGTCGGTCACGGACTTCTCCGAGGGGCCCGCGCAGAACGACAAGGCGATGGCGGACGCGGAGGTCACCGAGGAGCAGCTCGCCAAGGGCAACGAGCCCGAGTTCAACGAGGCCCTCAGCGCCAAGAAGACCGCCGAGGCGGACTCCGCGAAGGCTCCGGCGAAGGGCAGGTCGGCCGAGAGCCGGCAGCTGTCCGCCGCGAAGGCGGGCGCCGCGGCCTCCGGCGCCACCGCGATGAGCACGCTGACCGCGACGCGCGCCCAGGCCGGTCAGAAGGTGGACGGCGGCAAGGGCGAGACCAAGTCGAAGGACGAGAAGAAGCGCGCCGAGGTCACGGCGAAGCTCCAGAAGGTCTACGACGGCACGAAGAAGGATGTCGAGGCGACGCTGTCCGGCCTGGACAAGAAGGTCGACGCGGCGTTCACCTCCGGGGAGAAGGCGGCCCGGGACGCGTTCACGGCGGACCACAAGCGCCGGATGAAGCAGTACAAGGACAAGCGGTACTCCGGCTGGACCGGCAAGGCCCGCTGGGTGAAGGACAAGTTCGCGGGCCTGCCCGAGGAGGCGAACAACCTTTACCAGGAGGCCCGCAAGCTCTACGTGTCCCGGATGCAGACGGTGATCTCGTCGGTCGCCGACATCATCGGCACCGAGCTGGGCAAGGCGAAGGCCCGGATCGCCAAGGGGCGGGGTGACCTGAAGGCGGAGGTCGACAGGCTCCCCGCCGATCTGCGGCAGTTCGGCGAGGAGGCGGCGAAGGACTTCGCGGGCAAGTTCGACGATCTGGAAGCGTCGGTCAACGAGAAGTCGGAACAGCTGGTCCAGGACCTGGCCCAGAAGTACACGGCGGCGCTCAACAAGGTCGATGAGGAGATCAAGAAGCTCCAGGAGGCCAACAAGGGGCTGATCGACAAGGCCAAGGACGCGATCGTCGGCGCGATCAAGACGATCAACGAGCTGAAGAACCTCCTCCTGGGCATCCTCGCCAAGGCGGCCGGCGCGATCATGAAGATCATCAAGGACCCCATCGGCTTCCTGGGCAACCTGGTATCGGCTGTCGGCGCGGGTCTGAACCTCTTCCTGACGAACATCGCCGACCACCTGAAGACCGGGGTCGTGTCGTGGCTGCTCGGCACGGCGGTGAAGGCGGGCCTCGAACTCCCCCAGAAGTTCGACATGAAGGGCATCATCCAGCTGATCGGCTCGCTCCTGGGCCTGACCTGGGCCAACATCCGGGCCCGGGTGACCCGCAAGGGCGTTCCCGACCAGGCGATGACAGCGGTCGAGTCGTCGGTCCCGGTTGCCCAGAACATCGCCCGCGAGGGCCCGGCCGGCGCGGTCAAGGAGATCCAGGAGGAGGCGGGCGACCTCAAGTCCACGATCCTGGAAAAGCTGACGAGCTACCTGATCCCCACGGTCATCATCGCCGGCATCACCTGGATCCTCTCCCTCCTGAACCCCGCCTCCGCGTTCGTCCGCGCGGTCAAGGGAATCATCGACATCGTCACGTTCGTGGTGAATCAGGGCGCCCAGATGGTGGAGTTCGTCAACTCGGTCCTGGACGCGGTGGTGGCGATAGCCAACGGCGGCAAGGCCGGCGTCCCCAAAATGGTAGAAACCGCCCTGGCCGCAAGCGTCCCCCTCCTGATCGGCTTCCTGGCGTCCCTCCTGGGCATAGGCAGCCTGGCCGCAAAGGTCAAGTCCGTCTTCCACGCGGTATCCCGCCCGGTGAACCGAGCCATCGACAAGATCGTCAACTTCATCGCCAAGAAGGGCAAGGCGCTCTGGGCGAAGCTCAAGGGAAAGGGGCCGGGGCGGGACAACAGCCCGCAGGGCAAGCAGAAGCGCCTGGACAAGGGCTTGGACGCCGCTGTCGCCGCACTTAACAGGTTCAGCGATCGACCCGTCGGACGTCGTGCCCTCAAACCCGTTCTGGCGGGCATCCGCGCGCGCTACGGCATGAAGTCGCTCGAACCAGTCGAAGACGGCGAGCACTGGTCCGTACGCGGAAAGGTCAATCCGACAAGCACACGCGGCACACGCGCCCCGCGCCCCATGACCGATGAAGAAGCCCTCAAGAAGGTCCAGGACAGCCTCCCGGAAGCGGCCAAGACATACGTCAAGGCGGCCCACGACGAGTGGTGGAGGCTCTACATAACCAAGGTCAAGGTGCAGACGGGTGGGGGTGAGTCTTCCTCACTGTGGGCCAGAAACGACATTGACAGCACCACACAGGGCGCTTACCAGCTAACTGAAACCACAGCCTTCCAGAAGGCGCTGACGCCCTACTTCACGTCGAACGAGTTCAAGAAGTCCGGAAACTTCCACTGGTACACATTCCGGAGAATCGGAAGCCCCGCCAAAACGGAGTTCCTGGGCAAACTCGGAGCTCCCGTGCCCGAAGAACTGAAGAACAAGGGACTGACGAAGGTGCGGCAGGTCGACCCCGGCGGCACGAACAACGCCGGCCTGGTCGAGCAACTCAATGAGCTGGGTTCCCACTCCTATCAGCAGGACATAGGCCCTTACGGCCGCCTCAACCTCCCTTCCGCGGGTAAGTCAGAGCACACCAACTTCTACCCGGAGCACATTCATCTGGACGCAAACAGCGAGCGGCGCATCACGACGTACACCACTCGCGCCGGGAAGAAATTCAAGATCACCGAAACCGATCCCAGTCGCGATACCCAGCTCAAAGTCCAGGGTTTCGACCTCCAAGTGAAGTCCGACGGCGGCCCTCGCGGCGTCACACAGAACTCCCCCGGCTACATAGGAGGGGAGGATTTCAACCGATCGCACGCTGTCGCAGATGTTTTCGGCGGCTCCGGCTACCGGGACGGCCTCAATATCGTCACCACCAGCGACACATACAACCAGGTGACCATGCGGGCGGCCGAACGCCGGATCGAGACGGAAGTAGCCGTATTCGCGGGAGACCCGGCAAGGATAGGCGAGGTCTCTCTCAACCTCACCGTGACGATCACATTCGGGGAACTCCTCAAGGATTACTTCGAGGCGAAGATCCGATCCCTTCCCGACTTCCAGAACGGGGACGCCGCCGCCGAGAAGGAACTGAGCGACATGATCAAATCCATGTTCAAAGAGCCAGCCAGAAGGGTAACGGAGACCACATACGAGTGGACCATTTCCGGACCCATGAGAGAACCCTCCGAGCCCCGAAAGACAACCATAGGTCCCGATAATTTCCTTTTCCTCAAACGTGAGGTGACGAGCGATGAATCTTGACCAGGCAACAGAATTCATCAACTCCTACCTGGACGCGGAGTACGCGGAAGCAAAGGCCCTCCGCAGCGAAGGCGACGCGGTCCTAAGCGAGCGTCAAAAGGATAGCGAGAGCCATTTTCTGTCCACTCCAGAATCCCCCATGTTTTCCGTCATCGGACGCCGCCCCGGATACACAGATGCCGAATTGGAGGAGTACGCGCAAACCCTTGACCAAGTAGCCCGCCGCGTGCTTTTTATGGTCGTGGAATTCGAACACAAGGAGCGGGGAGCAATCTTCTGCGGATACGTCTCGGGGGCAGGCCCCACCATCACAGGGGCATACGAACTCCAGTTGTTCATCCAGGAAGTCGGCGGAAAGCCGAAAATCATCGCTCAGTACGCTGCCGAGATCCTCAAGCCGGCGCCACCGGTTCAGTGGACGCACGTGCAGGGTGCCGAAGTCAGCGACCCCGGCACGCCCGTGACTGCCCGCGCCTTCACGGAGCCCACATTCAACCCGCACCGCCTCGACTGGGCCGCAACCCGCGAACTCGGCAACCCGTCGCACTGAGCCGGAGCGGCCTCATCCTTTAACCAAGTTTAGATACGGCCCGAACTCCGAGGCCAACGTCAGGCGGCCCAGTTTCTGGTACTCCCTTTGCACCGCGTGGATCAGCGTCGCCATCGTCACCTCGCCGCCCATGTCCGCCGCCAAGTACGCCGCCGTCACCGCGATCGAGCGGATGTTGCCGCCCGCCAGCTCGAAGTTCTCGGCGCAGAAGGCGAGGTCCAGGTCCGCTCCGCGCGGGAGCGTCGGCCCCAGGGAGCGGTTCCAGAGGAGCAGGCGTTGGGGTGGGTCCGGGACCGGGAAGTCCACGACCAGGTCCAGGCGGCGGGTGAAGGCGTCGTCCAGGTTGGCGCGGAGGTTGGTGGCGAGGATGGCCAGGCCGTCGAAGGACTCCATGCGCTGGAGGAGGTACGCGCTCTCCACGTTCGCGTAGCGGTCGTGCGCGTCCTTCACATCCGAGCGCTTCCCGAAAATCGCGTCCGCCTCGTCGAAGAGCAGGACCCCGTTGACCCCCGCCGCCTCCGTGAAGATGCGCTCCAGGTTCTTCTCGGTCTCGCCCACGTACTTGTCGATCACCGTCGCCAGGTCGACCGTGTACAGGTCGAGACCGAGGTCGGCCGCGATCACCTCCGCCGACATGGTCTTGCCCGTGCCGGAGTCCCCCGCGAAGAGCGCCGAGACCCCGCGCCCCCGGCCCCCGCCCGGCCGCATCGCCCACTCCCCCAGCACCCGGTCACGGTGCCGGGCGCGGGCGGTCAGTTCGCGGAGCTGGGCGTGGGCGCCGGGTGGGAGGACCAGGTCGTCCCAGGTCACCGCAGGTTCGATGCGGCGGGCCAGGCGGTCAAGGCCGGCCGCGTTCTGGGCGCGGGCCCCCTGGCGCACGTGGTCCGGGGTGAGGGCCCCGCCGTCGAGCCGGGCCGTCTGCGCGGCGCTGCGGGCGGCGCCCGTGACCTGCTCCGGCGTCAGGAGGAACGGCGCCAGGAGGTGGTCCGGGTCGACGTCGGCGGGCACCGGGCCCGACCCCGTACGCCGGTACGCCTCGCCCCACAGCGCCCCGCGCGCCGACGGCTCCACCCTCGGGGCGTGCACCAGCAGCGGCGGCACCGTGGACCAGGAGGCGTCCCACGGCACCCGTCCCACCATCACCGCAGGGACCGGAGTGCCCGTCAGGAGCCTTAACAGATGAGGGTGTTCGCGGGACACCGCGTCCAGCGGCGCGCAGACCAGGCCCGCCCCGGTCAGCCGCGCCTCGCGGACCAGGGCCCGAACGGCGTCGGCGGGGGCCGGGTCCACCGCCAGGCGGGCGAGGTCCACGCCGAGGACCCTCCGGCCGGCCCGCTCCAGCGCCGACGCGGCCAGGGCCGTGCCCGCACCGCCCTGGTCCTCGCTCAGGTAGACCAGCGGGACCCCGTCCGCCAGGACCCGGGCCAGAGCCGCCGGATCGCCCACGCCCCCGACCGCTTCCCACGGCGCGGTGACGTCCGCGAGGCGCGGATCCCTCGTGTCGTCGCCGAGCAGGTGCGCCGTGACCCGGTCCGGCACCCGCAGCGCCCGGCTGAGGAACGGACGGTCCAGGTCCTCGGCCAGCAGCAGCCCGGCGTCGCGGAGCGGGGCCGCCGCCGCCAGCCGGCCCCGCGCGACGGCGTCGGCCGGAGGGACCCCGCACAGGCCGAGGGCCAGGCCGATGGACGGGCGCCGGCGGGTCACGTCGTCGTTGAGGTATCCGTAGAACGCCTCGAAGCGGTCGTCCAGGTCGGGTACGAGCGCGATGAGCAGGATCTCGGTGTCGAGCGGGGTGAGCCCGAAGTCCGTTTCCAGAGCGGTGAGCCGGGACGGCCCGGCGGCCGGGCCGTCATCTCGGGCCACGAGGTCCGAGGCGTCGGGTACTCCGGTCGCGCCCTCCTCCCCCACCGCGTCCGGAAACCCCCGCGCCCCCTCCTCGTTCAGCAGCCGCGCGATGTTCTCGTCCGTCAGGTACAGGCCCCGGAACGCGTCCTCGGGGTCCGGGTCCGTGCGCTGCCGGGCCTCCACCGCCCGGCGGACGCGTTGCTCGACGGCGGTCGCCCGGGCGAGGAGATGGCGCAGGTTCAGGTCGTCGTCGGGGCGGCCCGGGGACGTCATGCGGTGGAGTCCTCCTCGGTGGCGGGGGCATCGTCGGCCGAGCGCTTCTCGGTGATCCGCAGCCCCAAGCCGCGACGCGCCGCAGGCTCCTCCCGTACCGGACGGCCGGGACGGCTCCCGTACACCGGCAGACCGCGCAGACCGCGCGGATCGCCCCGCCCCGGCTCCGGGGAGTCCGGCATGTCGCCGAACCGTGCGTGCAGGCCCTCGTCGCCGACCGGCGGTCCCGCCGGGTAGGTCGGCGAGGCCGTGACCGGCACGCTCACCACCAGGTCGAGCGACGGCTTCAGTTCGCCGCCGAGCGCGCTCCACACGTCGGCGAAGGAGCGGTCCTCCGGCGGGGGCAGGGCGATCGACATCGGGACGGCGGCCCCGATCGCGGCGAGCGATCCGGCGAGCCGCTCCGGGGGCAGCGCCTCGTACGCGAGGAGGCAGGCGAGCAGGGAGGAGAGCAGCCGGTGTTCGTCCTCCGGGCGCTTGGTCCACGCGGTGATCAGGTACGAGAGCTTGAAGTAGCGGGGCGGGCGGCGCCGCGCGACGACGGCGCCGCGTTCGTCGTACTCGTTGTGCAGGCCGCGCTCGCGGCGCCGCATGTCCTCGCGGATGTCGTACAGGTAGAGGTTGACCATGGGGGCGTTGACCTTGGCGGCCCACTCCCGGGTGGGGGCGTCGAAGACGACCGTGATCTGGCCGCCGCCGAGCACCTCCGCCCGGATCAGGGACCGGAGTACGTCGTCCACCTCGTGGATCACCTGGTGTCCGCCCCTCTCACGTACGGCCCTTGAAGTCCGGTGGCTGAAGGTTGCGCTGGACCACCAGGACGGGCTTCTGGAGCCGGGGCAGTCCGGTGATGTCCGCGCGCAGGACACGCGGTCCGAGGGTGTCCTTGCGTAGCACGAGCACCTGCACCTCGAAGGTGCCGTCGCGGCCGACGCGTACGCCGGTGTGGTCCGCCGTGATGCCGGTGTTCCAGGTCAGGCCTACGGTCTCGCCCGGCGGGTAGTCCTTTCCGCGTGCCACGACGGGCTGGCCGGGTTTGGCGACCTGCGGGGTGACGGTGAGGGACGGCTTGAGGACGCGCAGCCGTTCCGTGTCCTGGTTGTTGACGGGGCGCAGGTCGCCCGGATTGCCGCTGACGGCGGCGCGTACGTCGCCGGTGATCGGTTCACGGTACGTGCCGGTCTGGGTCACCTCGATCCGGCCGCCGGGCGGGATGGTGCAGGGGGCGGCGGCCGTGCAGCGGCTGAGCGAGGTCAGCGTGCGGTCCTTCGCCGCGCCGGGCTCCGGCCAGCTCGTGGCGAGGACGACGTCCCTGGCGGTGTCCGGACCCGCGTTGGTCACGGTGAACCGGGCGCGGGTCTGTCGGCCGATGTACGTACGGCCGGGGCTGAGGTCGGCCGTGACGGCGACGTCCGTCGCGGGTGGCGGGGGCAGTGGCGCCGGGGGCGCGGGCAGCACCTGGAACACGGCGGTGTCGGTGGCGGTGTTGCCCACCGAGTCGGTGGCGGTGCAGGTGACCGTGGTCGAGCCGATCGGGAAGAGGGAGCCGGAGGCGGGGGTGCAGGTGACGGGGAGGCGGCCGTCATGGGCGTCCTCGGCCGTCGCCCAGTAGCTGATCCTTGTACCGTCCGCGTCGTCGGCCCTGGCGATGCGGTCGTCCACGGTGACGATCGGGGCGTCGACGTCGTTCACGTCGATGGTGATCGTCTGCTGGAAGTCGGGGTCGGGCGCGGCCGTGGGGGCGAGTCTGTCCGTGCCAGGGATCTGCGGGCCGAGCAGGAACTGCACGGTGCAGGTGAGCCGGGCGCCCTGCGGGGCGTCGGCCGCGACGTCGATGGTCTCGGCGAAGTGGGCGGTCTCGCCGCTGGTCACCCGGCGGGTGGGCGGGTCGAGCGCGACGGTGAGGTAGGGGCTGCAACCGCTGAGCTGGTAGCCGACGGAGGTGGGCAGGTTGTCCATGCCGTCGACGATGGCCTGGGCCACCTCGTCGCCCTGGATGCCCTCAAGGAGCCGGCCCTGGGTGGCTTCGATGATGCGGGTGGCCTGGCCCGCGTCGGTCGGCGGCTTCTCGACCTGGTCGGGGTAGTCGGGGTTGTGCGCGTTGCCGGTGCCGTTGAGCCCGTCACCGAGCGCGCTGTCCACGTCGACGCCGACCACCCGGACGCCCTTGTCCTGGAGGGCGAAGATCGTGTCGTCAATGGTGTGACCGGCGCTCGGTGCGTGGCTGGACGCGTCGCTGACCAGCACGATCACCGGGCTGGAGCCCTCGCGGAAGACCGTCTCGCCACCGGCTCCGTTGGCGATCTGCCAGAGGCCGTTGATCCAGTCCTCCGACGGGCCCATGCTGTAGGCGCCCCGGTCCGTCTTCAGCTCGTTCACGCCGGCCTGCACCTTGACGAGGTCGTCCGTCAACCCCTGGAGGACCTCGAATTCGCCTCCTGTGGGGTCGAATTGCTGGTCGCCGAAGGTAGCGACGGCGAAACGCGACTCAGGCCGTTCCGCCAGAACCTTCTTGGTGATAACCGACAGATTCGTCTGCACGTCGGTGATGGGCTTCTCCATGCTCGCCGTGCCGTCCACCAGCAGGACGACCTCCGGTTTCGGCGGGATGGCCGGCGTACGAACCGACTTGTCGACACTCGTGGAGCCGCCCGGGTCGAGCGCCTCGTGGACGGTCGCCGGGGTGACCCACGGGTCCGGGGGGACGGGCACGGCGGGTGCGGCGCCGGCCGGGCCCGTCCCGGGGGCGAACGCGGTGGCGAGCAGGAGCAGCGCGAGCGCCGCCGAGCGGCGGGCGCCGGGCAGTCCGGGTGGGCGTCCCGCCGACCGAATCCACCGCACAGCTTCTCTCCCCCGCACCCGGACCTCCCACCGAAGAACAGCGCCCACACGGTCCCCCATGCGGGCGCCGCGCGCAGCGGGAGGTCAGGCCTTTCGGCGGGTAGCGCCCGCTGCCCTTTGGGGCAGCCGACCGGGCCGCGCTGATCCGGGCCGTGCGGAACCGGCCCGTGCGAATCCGGGCCGTGCGAATCCGGGCCGCGTCAGATCAGGCCCTGACGCATCGCGTACGCCACCGCGTGGGACCGGTTGCGCAGTTGCAGCCGGGTCATCACGGAGTGGAGGACGTTCTTGATGGTGCGTTCGGAGTAGGCGAGCTTCGTGGCGATGTCGGCGGTGTCGTAGCCCTCGGCGACCAGCCGCAGGACGTCCACCTCGCGGGCGGCGAGCCCGGTGAAGTGCAGGCCGCGTGGTGCGAGGACCTGGCCCTGGAGCCTGCCGACCTCCGCGAGGAGCCGGCCGAGCAGGTCGGAGGGGAGGTGTCCCTCGCCCCGGGCGACCGTCGCGATGACGTGCACCAGGTGCTCGGGGGTGGACTCGGCCCGCCTGATGACCCCGACGACCCCGCATTCGGCGGCGCTCACCAGCTTCTGTTCGTCGATGTCCGTGGTGACGAGCACGGCACGGGAATCGGTGGTCCGCTGGATGTGGCGCAGTGTCGTCAGCACGTCCTCCTCCACGGCGTCGACGACCATGACGACGACTTCGGGCCAGGGCCCCTCTTCGCTCCAGTCCACGACGTTCACTTCGGGCCGCGCCCTCAACTGGCTGGCCACTCCGGCTTGCGAGATCGGGTCCTGGGCCCGTAACGCGACAGTGGTGCGCTCCATATGTGCTCCCCCTGTGTGACGGCCGGAAGCACTTCTGGCACACGCCTCGCAGCCGTGTTCGTGCGCCTCATTGGTGTGGAGGCGGACAGAAGATGCCCCGGCCCATTGAGGAGGAAACCAAAATGCTTGGCCGGGGCACGGGATGTGCCCGAAAGTGTTCCTTCGCGGCCGATGTACGACGGGGGCGGCGAACCTACGGTCCGCCGTATGAGTCTCACGGCAAGCCTCGACGCGTCCACCGTCAGCGCCGCACCGGGCGCGGAGACGGCTGTCCCCCTTCAGGTCCGCAACTCCGGTCAGACCGTGGAGGAGTACCGCTTCGAGGTGGTCGGTGCGTGTGCCGCCTGGGCGGCGGTGGAGCCGGCCGTGCTGTCGCTCTACCCGGGCGACTCGGGCACCGTATCGCTGATGCTGCGGCCGCCCCGCAACGCGACGGTGCCGGCGGGCGAGACGCCGTTCGGGGTCCGGGTGGTGCCGACCGGTGAGCAGGGCGAGACGGTGGTGCCCGAGGGCCGGGTGACCGTGCTGCCGTTCACCGGGACGACGGCCGAGCTGGTCCCGCGGGGTTCGCACGGCGCGCTCGCCGGACGCCACCAGCTGGCGGTCGACAACCGGGGCAACACACCGGTCACCGTGCGCCTCGGCGCCCAGCCCGGAACCGAGCGGGCCCGCGTCGTTTTCGCCGCCCCGGAGCTCCAAGTAGCGCCCGGCGAGGCGGAGTTCGCGAAGCTTCGGGTGCGGCCCGTCAAGCGGATGTGGCGCGGCACACCGGTCACGCACCCCTTCCAGGTGTTCGCCGCGACCCAGGTGGCCGAGGGGCAGGACCCGGTCGAGCCGGTCCTCGTGGACGGGAGTTACGAGCAGGAGCCCCTGCTCCCCCGCTGGCTCCCCCGCGCCCTGATCACCGCGGCCGTGCTGGTGCTCGCGCTGGTCGGCCTCTGGTACGCGCTGCTGCGCCCGGCCGTGAAGTCGGCGGCCCGTGAGGCGGTCACCCCCGAGGCGGTGCGGTCCGCCGCCGCGGCCGACAAGAGCAAGGCGCCGGAGCAGGGCGGCTCGGGCGGTTCCGGGGCGGGCGGGGGCGACTCCGCCGGGAGCGGTTCGGGCGGGGGCGGCGAGTCGAAGCCCACCCCGAGCCCCAGCCCGTCGGCGGCGGCCGACGCGGGAGCGGCCACGCCGACGAGCGCGCAGGTCAGGGTGCAGGACTCGCTGGGCGGCGGGACGAACACGGGGACGGCGCTCACCGTGCCGGCCGGAAAGGCGTTCCAGCTGACCGACATCGTGGTCCAGAACCCGCAGGGCGACGCCGGGACGCTGGTCGTCTCGGCAGGCCGGGAGACCCGGGTGCTGAGCCTGGGTCTGGAGAACTTCCGGGACTCCGACTACCACTTCGTGACGCCGATCGTGGTTCCGGCCGGCGGCAAGGTCACCATGACGATCGACTGCCGCAAGGTCGGCAAGCCGGTGGGCGCGCAGGCGCCCGCGCGGTGCGCGGAGTCGATGTTCCTGGGCGGCACGATGCGGAACGCCGAAGGCAACTGACGATACGTCAGGCCGGACTCTCTTTCTCCTCCGGGCTCTCCTCCTCCGCACGCTGTACGAACGAGCCCTGCACGTCGGCCGGTTGCTCGTCCTCGTCTTCCGTGGCCGCCCGCTGGACGGCAGGTGCCGCGGAGGGTGCGGCGGTGGGGGCCGCCGGGGTGGCCGGGGCCGGGTCGGAGAGCACCCGGTCGGCGTTGGCGACGGCCTCGCGCTCGAAGCGGTCGGAGGGGTCGCTGACCCGGATGCCGCCGGGCGCCTCGGTGCCTTCGACGGGCCCGGTGCGCTGCTGGATGACGTGGGTCAGCTCGTGCGCCAGCGTCGTACGGCCCTGGGGCGACGAGGGGTCGTAGGCGTCGCGCTGGAAGACGACGTTGTTGCCCACGGTGTAGGCGTGCGCGCCGACGCCCTTCGCCGATTCGTGCGCGGCCGAGTCGTTGTGGATGCGTACGTCGGAGAAGTCGGCGCCCATCCGGCTCTCCAGGTCGACCCGGGTGTCGGTGTCGAGGGGGGTGCCGCCGCCGGAGGAGACGACGTCGTGCACGGGCGAGCGCGGCTCCGCCTCCTCGGCCTGTTCCGGGGCCGCCGCCCGGGCGCGTTGGATCACGGGGCCGAGGGCGGCGTTGCCGATGGTGCGCTGGAGAGCGCCCATGCCGGAGGTGCCCACCACGTCGGTCCGGCCGGTGGCTGCGGCCCGGAAGAGGTGGTGGGCGCCGGAGGTGGTGGGCGCCTCGGCGGTCGCGTCGTGCGGGGGGCCGGCCGGCAGCCGCTCGTGGTCCTCCCCGGTCTCCGGGGGCTTCACCTGGTGCTCGTGCTCGTGGTCGTGGTCCTGTGCGTTCACCGTCATCTCCCCTGACCGCACGGGGCGGTCGCGGCGGACCGCCCGCTCCTGCCGGCCTTCCACCCTGGGCGACGCGCCGCTGCCCCGTCCAGCCCGGCCCTGTCCGGTGCGGGGCACGGCGGGGTGCCTCTTCGGGCAGCGGGGCGGTCCGGACGGCCGCCGGGAAGGGGTGGGGAACCGGTCAGGATTCGAGAAGCGCGGCGGTGGCGCCCTGCCTAGCATGATCTTCATGGACATCACCATTCACACCAGCTTCCTCCCGCACGACGACCCGGAGGACTCCCTCGCGTTCTACCGCGACGTGCTCGGCTTCGAAGTCCGCAACGACGTCGGCCAGGGCAAGATGCGCTGGATCACCGTCGGCCCGAAGGACCAGCCGAGCACATCGATCCTGCTGGCGCCGCCGGCCGCGGACCCGGGGATCACAGACGACGAGCGCCGCACCATCACGGAGATGATGGCCAAGGGCACGTACGGCTGGATCCTGCTCGCCACCCACGACCTGGACGCCACCTTCGAGAAGGTGCAGGCCGGTGACGCGGAGGTGGTCCAGGAGCCGACCGAGCAGCCGTACGGCATCCGCGACTGCGCGTTCCGCGACCCGGCGGGCAACCTGGTCCGCATCCAGGAGCTCCGCTAGGGCCTGTCGTCAAACTGCCGAAGGCTTACGGTCCCGTGACGTGCCGCCGCCAAAGCACGTGACGGGGCCGTGCGCGGCCTAGCGTGGCGGGCATGCGCGTACTTGTCACCGGCGGTGCCGGGTTCATCGGTTCGGAAATCGTCCGCGGTCTCACCTCGGCCGGGCACGAGGCGGTGGTGCTCGACGCACTGCTCCCCTCGGCGCACGGCCCCTCCGCACACCGGCCGCCCAGGGGTGATGACGGGCGGCTGATCGTCGGGGACGTACGGGACCGCGCGACCGTGGACCGTGCGCTGCACGGCGTCGACGCGGTGTGCCACCAGGCGGCGATGGTCGGCCTGGGCAAGGACTTCGCGGACGCCCCGGAGTACGTGGGCTGCAACGACCTGGGCACCGCCGTCCTGCTCGCCGCGATGGCCGGGGCCGGGGTGCGGAGCCTGGTGCTGGCCGGGTCGATGGTCGTGTACGGGGAGGGCCGGTACTCCTGTCCGCGTCACGGCACCGTCCGTCCGGGCCCCCGGGACCGGTCCGATCTGTCGGCGGGCCGCTTCGAGCCGCGCTGTCCGGACTGCGGGGCCGCGCTGGCACCGGGCCTCGTCGCGGAGGACGCTCCGACAGACCCGCGCAACGTGTACGCGGCGACGAAGCTCGCGCAGGAGCACCTCGCCGCGTCCTGGGCGCGCGCTACGGGCGGGAGCGCGGTCTCGCTGCGCTACCACAACGTGTACGGCCCCGGCATGCCCCGCGACACGCCGTACGCGGGTGTGGCGTCGTTCTTCCGGTCGGCGCTGGCCCGGGGCGAGGCGCCGCGCGTGTTCGAGGACGGTGGGCAGCGGCGCGACTTCATCCATGTACGGGATGTGGCCGCCGCGAACACGGTGGCGCTGGAGGCCGTGGGCTCCCGCGCTCCGGGCGGTTTCGCGGCGTACAACACCGGCAGCGGAGAGCCGCACACGATCGGCGAGATGGCCGGGGCGCTGGCGGCGGCCCACGGCGGTCCGGCGCCGGTGGTGACCGGGGAGTTCCGGCTCGGGGACGTACGCCATGTCACGGCGGACTCGCGGCGGCTGCGGGAGGAACTGGGCTGGCAGCCGCGGGTGGAGTTCGCCGAGGGCATGGCCGACTTCGCGGCGGCGCCGCTGCGGGAGGCGGGGGCGGGGCTGCCGGTCTGAGGCTCACCCGAGCGGCAGCGTCACCTCGAAGCAGCAGCCACCGGTGACGTTGCGGACCTCCGCCCGGCCGGCGTGGGCCTCGACGATGCCGCGCACAATGGCGAGCCCGAGGCCCGCACCGGCCGGCGGCGTACGGGCGTGGCTGCCGCGCCACCCGGTGTCGAAGACCCGCGGCAGGTCCTCCTCCGGGATACCGCCGCAGCCGTCGGTCACCGAGAGGACCACCCCGTCCGGCGCGCGGTGGGCCGCGACGGCGACCGTGCCGTCGGCGGGTGTCCGGCGGATCGCGTTGATCAGGAGGTTGCCCAGGACCCGGCTCATCTCCTTGCCATCCACCTCCACGGGCACCTCCTCGATCCGGCCGCCGACCAGCCGCACCCCGTGCTCGCGGGCGAGCGGGTCGGCACCCGCGAGGGCGTCGCCCACCAGGTCGTAGACGGAGACGCGGGTGGGGGCCAGCGCGAGCGAGCCCGCGTGGATGCGGGAGAGCTCGAAGAGGTCGCCGACCATGTCGTTCATCCGCTCGACCTCGGTACGGATCTGGCGCAGATAGCGCGGGGAGTCGACGGCCACACCGTCCTCCAGCGCCTCGGACATGGCGCGCAGCCCGGCGAGGGGCGTGCGCAGGTCGTGCGAGATCCAGGCCACGAGTTCGCGCCGCGAGGTCTCCAGGGCGCGTTCCCGTGCGCGCGAGCCGTCCAGCTTGGCGCTGGTGGCGGCGAGTTCGCGGGTGAGGGCGGCGAGTTCGGCGGTGGCCTGGGCCTCGGGCGCCGCGAAGGTGCCGCCGTCACCGAAGGAGCGGGCGGCGAGGGTCAGCTCGCGGCTGCGGGCGGCGACCCAGCGGCCGAGCAGCATCGCCGTGACGAGGGAGACGACGGCGGCCATCGCGACGACGGTCGTGACCACGGTCAGGTCGTGCGGCGACAGGAACATCGCCCAGGCGACGACCAGGGTCCCGGCGAGCATCGCGGTGACGGCCACGGCGGCCACGATGCTCAGGGAGACGACGAGCGAACGGTGCCGGGTGAGCCGCAGCGCGAACGCCCCCAGCAGTCCCGCGGCGGCGGCGCCGAGGAAGGCGAAGAGGGCGATGAGGAGCGTGTCGGTCATGACTCGGCTCCGGCGTCCGGGGCGGGGCTCTCGCCCGCCGGCAGGTCGAGGCGGTAGCCGACGCCCCAGACCGTACGGATCAGCTCCGGGTGGGCCGGGTCGGCCTCGACCTTCCCGCGCAGCCGGCGCACATGCACGGTGACCGTGGACAGGTCCCCGAAGTCCCAGCCCCAGACCTCGCGCATCAACTCCTCCCGGGTGAAGACCCGGCCCGGGTGGCGCAGGAAGAAGGCCAGCAGGTCGAACTCGCGGAGTGTGAGGGCCAGCAGCCGGCCCCGGCAGCTCGCACTCCGGGCGGCCGGGTCGAGCACGAGGCCCGCGCCCTCCAGCAGCCGGGGCTGTCCGGCGGGGACCGCCGCCGCCCTGGCGCGCCGCAGCACGGAGTCGACGCGCAGGACGAGCTCGCGCGGGCTGAACGGCTTGGTGACGTAGTCGTCGGCGCCGGTTTCGAGGCCGAGGATGCGGTCGTCCTCGTCACCGCGCGCGGTGAGCATGATGACCGGGACCGGCCCGTGCGCCCGCATCCGGCGGCAGACCTCGAAGCCGTCCATGCCGGGCAGCATGAGGTCGAGGACGGCCAGGTCCGGCCGGCGGGCCGCGTACAGGGCGAGCGCGGCGGGTCCGTCGGCCGCCCGGGCGACGTCGTAGCCGGCCCCGGTCAGATATCCCGCGACGACTTCGGCGACGGTCGGATCGTCGTCCACGACGAGGACATGACCGCGCCCCGGGACGGTGGTGGGCGCCTCGCCTGCGGGGACGGGCTGCGGTGTGTCCGGGGGCGTCTGCATGGGACCACCCTGGCACCCGGGGCGGCGCCGCCGGAAACGCGGGAGGGCCGGTGGCGGGCGACGTCCACGTTTCGTAAGAATCCAAAGCCCGAAATGCCGGTTTTCGCTCCGTAGGGTAAGCCGGGTGATCCTTCCTTCCGATGACTCAGGCCCCCGCGCCGACATCGTCCTCCCCTGTCTCGACGAGGCCGCGGCCCTGCCCGGGGTGCTGGCCCGGGTACCCCGGGGCTGGCGGGCGATCGTGGTGGACAACGGCTCGACCGACGGCTCCGCCGATGTGGCCCGCTCGCTGGGTGCGACCGTGGTGCACGAGCCCCGACGCGGTTTCGGCTCGGCCTGCCATGCCGGGCTGCTCGCCAGTGAGGCGGAGTTCGTCTGCTTCTGCGACTGCGACGGCTCGCTGGACCCCGCGCTCCTCACGGGCTTCGTACGCCGGGTGGCCGACGGCGAATGCGATCTGCTGCTCGGACGGCGGCGCTCCCAGGAGCGCGGTGCCTGGCCGGTGCACGCGCGGGCGGGCAACGCCGCGCTGTCCCGGATGCTGCACCGCCGGACCGGGCTGCGGCTGCGCGATCTGGGCCCCATGCGCGCCGGCCGCCGCGCCGACCTGCTGGCCCTCGGGCTCACCGACCGGCGCAGCGGCTACCCGTTGCAGATGGTGGTGCGGGCGGCCGACGCGGGGCTGCGGGTGGCCGAGACGGACGTCCCGTACCTCGCGCGCACCGGGAAGTCGAAGGTCACCGGCACCTGGCTGGGCACCTGGCACGCGGTCCGCGACATGCGGGCCGTGCTGGCCGAGACGCCGGTCCCGGCGGGGGTGCCCCAGTGAGCGCGGCGCCCGGACCCGGGCCGGCCGGTGCGACGACCCTGCTGGTCATCGCCAAGGAGCCGCTGCCCGGGCGGGTCAAGACCCGGCTCACCCCGCCCTTCTCCCCCGCCGAGGCCGCGCGCCTCGCGGAGGCCTCGCTCACCGACACCCTGCACACCGTCCTCGCGCTGCCGGCCGCCCGTCGCGTCGTCGTCCTGGAGGGGGCGCCGGGGCCGTGGCTGCCGCCGGGCATCGAGGTCGTGAAGCAGGGGGCGGGCGGGTTGGACGAGCGGCTGGCCGCCGCGTTCGGGGCCTGCACCGGACCGACCCTGCTGATCGGGATGGACACCCCCCAGATCACGGCGTCCGATCTGGCCCCCGCGCTGGCCCCCGGTGCCTGGGGCGGCTGCGACGCCTGGTTCGGCCCGGCGGAGGACGGCGGATTCTGGGCGCTGGGCCTGGCGGAGCCGGACCCCGGGCTGCTGCGCGGGGTGCCGATGTCCGTACCGGAGACCGGTGCGGTGCAGCGGCGCCGGCTGGTCGACGCCGGGCTGACCGTGCGGGACCTGCCCCGGCTGCGGGACGTGGACACCGCGGCCGACGCGGCGGAGGTCGCCGCGCTCGCGCCGGACGGCCGGTTCGCCGCGGAGCTGGCCCGGACGCGTCGGACGGCCGTCCGATGAGCCGCGCGGACCGGGGGCGGAACGTGCTGGTCGACTCTCCGGCGGACGTGGACGCCGGGCTCGTGGACGTGGAGCCACCCGCCGCGTCCCAGGCCCCCGCGCCCCAGCCCTCCGCCCGTGCGGACACCGACGCGTGGGGCACCGACCCGTACGCCAACGCCCTGCGCAACGGGCACGGGCCGCTGTTCCTGCGCCGCACGGACGGCTGGCTGCTGCCGCTGGACGTCGAGCGCTGGTGCGCCGGGGCCGACGCGGCGGACCTGTCGGCGCTGCGCCGCTGCGAGGGACCGGTCCTGGACGTGGGGTGCGGGCCCGGCCGACTGGTCGCCGCACTGGCGTCGCGCGGCCACCGCGCCCTCGGCATCGACGTCAGCGAGGCGGCGGTGGCCCGGACGGTCCGGCTCGGCGGGTACGCGCTGCGCCGGTCCGTGTTCGACCCGCTGCCCGGGGAGGGCCGCTGGGGCACCGTCCTGCTCGCCGACGGCAACATCGGGATCGGCGGCGACCCGGACCGGCTGCTGCGCCGGGCGGCGGAACTGCTCGCGCCCGGCGGCCTGCTCGTCGCGGAGACCGTGCCGCACGACCTGGACGAACGGGTCCGGGTTCGGCTGGACGACGGACGCGCCCCGGACGGACGCGCGGCGGACGGGCTCTTCCCGTGGGCGCGGCTCGGCTCCTCCGCCCTGCTGGGCTACGCCCGCCCGCACGGGCTGCGGGCCGACGGTCAGTGGGAGGCGGACGGCCGCGCCTTCGTCGCCCTGCGGCGGAGCCGGAGCGTCCGGACCGCGAACCAGAGCGCCGACAGCAGGAACAGCGCGGCGGTGGTCAGCAGCCAGTTCCCCAGGAACACATCGGGGGACAGCCCGCTCGCCGGCTCGTAACGCCTCGGCCGCGTGATCAGCGGGAACCACATGAGCAGCAGCAGCCCGGACAGGAAGGCCGGCACCCGTACGTAGTTGACGGAGGCCGGCCGCCGCCGTCCGAGGCTCCCGCGCAGCACCAGGTCCAGCGAGGCGTACAGCGGTACGAGCACCAGGTCGTGGATGAGGGCCGCGCCCACGAACCACACGGTGACGCCGAGCCAGTCGCCGGAGAGCAGGCGCACGCCCGCGTATCCGGCGAGCGCGAAGGAGGCGGCCAGGAGTACGAGGTGCAGCGGCCCCGCTCCGTAGCGGCGGCGGAGGAAGGCACGGGGGCCGGTGGTGTTCACCGAAGGCCTCCGAGCATGCTTTGGCCTTCGGGGCGGGGAGGAATCGAACTCCTGCGGAGCAAGGCGGGGGACGGAGTTTCGCCCTCAGGGCGGAAGACAGCCCGAATGACCGGGTAGGCTGCCTGACGTGCGGTGCGAGAACCAAGCTCCGTACGCGTGCTGATCGAGAACCAAGACGGCACATGCACCTCCAAGTTGTGCTCTACCAAACCGGGCAGGTTTCGTCCCGGCTGGTGACGATCGTGGAAGACCTGTCGGATCGCTGACCCGCAGGCGGCGTGAGCCAGGAATCCCCCAGCTTCAGCCGGGGGAGGATTCAAAGTTCTCCGAAGGTCAGCCGGGCCACCCATTTGGTGTTGAGCACCCCGGGGGCGGCGGGGACGATGATCCGGGCCGGGTATCCGTGGTCGGGCGACAGGTCCTCGCCGTTGACCTGCAACGCCAGCAGCGAGCGCGGGTCGCGCACCTGGTTGTCGCGGAGCGCGGCCCGGCGGAAGGGGCCGCTGCGCTGGAGCGACTCCACCATCACCCCGGGCGGCCGGTCCGGGTAGCCGGCGAGGGCCGCGAGGTCGCTCAGCCGTACCCCGCGCCACCACTGGTCCGAGGTGGACCAGCCCTCCACGCAGGCGATGGGCAGGGCCGCACTGTGCTGTTCCATGGCCAGCAGCTGTTCCCGGCTGAACCGCAGGTCGCCGGCCGGGCCGCTGACGGTGAGCCACCAGCCCTCGCCGGTGTCGGCGGTGGTGATCCCGACGGCGGCGGCGGTCTTGTTGATCTGGAAGCCGTTGGGGCCGGACCCGGGCTCGGCGGCGCCGCGCGGGGTGAGCACGGCGAGGCGGCGCAGGGGCCCGTCGAAGCTCCGGCCCACCGAGGTGACCAGCAGGACGAGTGAGCCCGCGCCGACCATGGCGAGGGCGCCGCGCCGGGACAGGGTCGGTGCGGCCGGGGCGGGTGATTCCAGCACGTCGCCGGGGACCGGCCCGTTCAGCCCGCCCGACCGCAGCACCCGTACGGCCTGCGGGGTGCGCAGTCCGGCGTGGGCGAGGAAGGCGGCGAAGAACACCCATGCCCCGTAGAAGTGGAGCGGGTAGAAGGAGCCCGGGAACAGGTACTCCAGCTGGATGTTGAGCAGCCCGGTCACGAATTCGAAGAGCGCCCCGCCCACCAACAGGAGCAGCGAGATCCGTTCCAGCGCGTGCGCGGGCGACCGGGCCGGCGGCAGGGTGAAGAGCCGGGGCACCACGGACCAGAGCTTGGCGAGCAGGACGGGGACGAGGACGATCCCGAGGGTGACGTGCAGTCCCTGCGTCAGCCGGTAGAGCCAGTGCGGCGAAGTGGGCCAGTCGAAGAGGTAGAAGCCGAGCAGCCCCTTGTCCGGTGTCTTGTCGTTGACCGCGGCGAGATCCGGGTTGTACGCGGCGTACGACAGCAGGCCCGTGACGAAGAGCAGCGTGATCCCGGCGAGCAGGACCAGCCCGAGCAGGGCGGTGAACGGCACGCCGCGCACGGGGCTGCGCCAGAAGCCGGGCGCCGACGGCAGCCGCTGGAGGAGCGCGGCGGCGCGGGGCCGGGAGGAAACCGAGGAGGATGTCGGAGCGTTCCGACGGCTGTCGCCCATGGGCCCGACGCTATGCCCGTGGCCTGCGCGTTCGGTGGCTGCGACTCCTGACGAAACGGTGACGTCACCCCGGTGAACGTATGGCCGGGGTCATGAATCTGACGGTTGTGTGACGCGCCCGGCCGGTACCCGCCTTCGCGGTGTCCCGGTGCGTACGGTTCCTGCGTGAAGACCGAGGACCGCACCGAACCCCGTACCGCACCGGCGACCGCCCGGAGCTCCGGGCAGCGCTGGGATCTGGTGGCCGCCGGGGCAGGCGTCGTGCTCGTGGCCGTCGCCGCCCTGGGCGGGCGGGCCATCGAGGACTACGCGCGGACGCTGTACGTGCACTGGCCGCCGCTGCTCGCGTCCTGGTACCCGCACACGGGCCCGGGGACGGTGGCCGCTCCGGTCGTGGCCGTGGCCGTGATCGCGTACGGGCCGCTCCTCGCCCGGCGGCTGCGCTGGCGGTCCCTGCTCCTGGCGGTCTACGCCTCCTCGCTGGCGTGGATCTTCTCGCTCGCGCTGATCGACGGCTGGGGCCGCGGCATCGCCGAGCGTCTGACCACCAAGCACGAGTACCTGCGGGTCATCGACCGCTTCGACGACATCGGCGCGGCGCTGCGCACGTTCGACGCGCACATCCTGATCGGTCCGCCGGGCAACTGGCCCACCCATGTCGCCGGGCATCCGCCGGGCGCCACGCTCACCTTCGTGTTCCTGGACCGGGCCGGTCTCGGCGGCGGGGCCTGGGCCGGTGTCTGGTGCATCCTGACCGGCGCGTCCGCCCTGCTCGCCGTGCTGGTCACGGTGCGGGCCCTGGCCGGCGAGGACGTCGCCCGGCGCGCGGCGCCGTTCCTCGTCCTGGCCCCGGTCGCGGTCTGGGCCGGGACCTCGGCGGACGCCTATTTCGCGGGAGTGGCCGCCTGGTCCGTCGCCCTGCTGGCCCTGGCGGCGACGCGCACGGTGCGGAGCCCGGGGGCCGCCGCGCTGGGCGCGGGCCTGCTCTACGGCTGGGTCTGCTATCTGAGTTACGGGCTGCCGCTGATCGCGCTCCTGCTCCTGGCCGTGCTCGTGCTCGCCCGCACCGCACGGCCGCTGCCGCTCGCGCTGCTCGGGGCCGTGGTGGCGCCGGTCGCCTTCACGGCGGCGGGCTTCAACTGGTGGGAGGCGTACCACGTACTCGTGGAGCGCTACCACCAGGGTGCGGGCGGGTTCCGGCCGTTCGGGTACTGGGTGTGGGCGAACCTGGCGTGCACCGTGATCGCGGTGGGCCCGGCGACGGTCGCGGGGCTGCGCCGCATCTTCGCGGGTGCGCCGGGTGCCGTACGCGGGCTGCGCGGCGGTGAGGCGAGCGCGCCGGACCGGTTGGTTCCGCTGGTGCTCGTGGCGCTGCTCCTGTTGCTGGCGGCCGATCTGTCGGGGATGAGCAAGGCGGAGACGGAGCGGATCTGGCAGCCGTTCATGGTCTGGCTGCTGCCCGCGGCGGCGCTGCTGCCCGACCGGGGGCGGAGGGGCTGGCTCGCCGCCCAGGCGGTGGTGGCCCTCGCCGTCAACCATCTGCTCTGGACGGGCTGGTGACGGCGGGGCCGGTCACCCCAGCCCGACCCGGACCAGCGCCGCGGCCAGCCGGGGCAGGTCCTCGTCGGCGACGAGACCGGCCAGCTTCTCCGGTGCGCGCGGCAGCCCGAGCCCCTCGGCCGCGTCCTGGGCGCGCTTGTCGAAGGCGGGGCGCAGCTCGGGCCACAGCCCCTGGGCCTCGCGGCTGAAGATGTCGGCGCCCACGGGCCCGATCCGGGGGAACTCCGTGAGCAGTTCGCGCAGTTTCCCCGGGTCCCCGTCGGCTTCCGCGCGAAGCCTTCGCAGGTCCCCGTGGTACCGGTCGAGGGCGAGTTGGGCGCCCTCGCCGAGCGCGGTGGCGGTGCTCTCGTCGTAACGCCGGTAGTGGGCGCGGACCAGCGCGTCGACGCGGTCCTGCCAGGACGCGTCCACCATGGCGTGGGGTGTGCGCATCCCGGCGGCGAAGAGTTCGCGGGCGGCGGCGACCGCCATGTCGGCCTTGATGGGGACCGAGAACAGGGCGCACAGGGTCAGCAGCTGGTACAGCGGCATGGGGGTGTCGCGGAGCCGGATGCCGGCCTCCTCGGCATAGGTCCGCCCGTGCTCGTCCAGCAGGTTCCGCACGGTCGTGGCTCTGGACATGGTGGTTCTCCGTTCGGTGCTACGCGGCCAGCGCGTCGAGCAGGGTGCGGGCCCGGCCGAGGGAGCGGGGCCGTGGGGGGTGGTGCCAGGGGTCCCGGTCCGCGAGCGCGCCGGCGTCGCGGAGGGTCCAGCGGCGGGCGTCCAGCGCCGGGTCGTCGACGTCCTCCCAGGCCAGAGGCGCGGCGACGGGGGCTCCGGGGCGGGCCCTGACCGCGTAGGGCGCGACGGCGGTCTGGGCGTAGGCATTGCGCTGGACGTCGAGGTAGAGGCGTCCGCCGCGGGCCTTCTTCCGGGCCTCGGTGGTGAAGCGGTCGGGGTGACGGGTGACGAGCGCGTCGGCGACCGCGCGGGCGAACTCCCGTACGGCGTCGAAGTCGTCCCGGCGGTCGAGCGCCACCACGACGTGCAGCCCGCGCGAGCCCGTGGTCATGACGAGGGACGGCAGTTCCAGCTCGTCCAGGAGCCCGTGCAGCCCGAGCGCCGCCTCGCGGACCGGGGCGAAGTCGTCGCCCGGCGGGTCGAGGTCGAAGACCAGCCGGTCCGGGTGATGGGGCCGGTCGGCGCGGGAGAGGAAGCGGTGCGGGGTGATGGTCGCCTGCCCCGCGAGGTAGACGAGCGTGGCGGTGTCGTCGGCGATGGGGTAGGTGACGGTGCCGTCCTCCTTGGGGAGTTCGGCGCGGTGGATCCAGTCGGGGAAGTGGCCCGGCACGTCCTTGTGCATGAAGCCGTGGCCGCCGATGCCGTCCGGGAAGCGTTCCAGCATGAGGGGCCGGCCTCGCAGGTGGGGCAGCATCCGGCGGGCCACCGTGCGGTAGTAGTCGGCGAGATCGGCCTTCGTGATGCCGTCGTCCGGGAAGAGGACCTTGTCGGGGCGGCTGACCTCCGGGATCTTCCGAGCGGCCATGCGCCTCACCTCCTTTTCATTCGATAGGTACGCCCGGTCTCGCAGGAACCCGGTACCCGAAGTCGGCCGGTTCACCTGCGGGCGGAGCGTGGCGTCACCCGAGCGCGCGACCCGGTGGGCGTACCCGATAGGGCGGTGCCATGTTTCGGACGTGGCCGCCCGGAAACCCGGAGGCCCGGGACAAGAGCGAGGAGGACTACGTCATGCCGGCAGGATCGAGCCCCAAGCGCGAGCGCCAGTACGAGCACGTGAAGGAGAGCGCCGAGAAGCGCGGCACGTCCGAGAAGCGTGCCAAGGAGATCGCCGCGCGCACGGTGAACAAGGAGCGCGCGCGCTCCGGCGAGTCGAAGACGGCGAGCAGGACGTCCACGCGCGACCCCAAGTCCGCCTCCGAGCGGGGCGGCGAGCGCTCGCACAAGGGCGCGCAGGGCCGCACGAAGGACCAGCTGTACGAAGAGGCGAAGAAGAAGAACATCGAGGGCCGCTCCACGATGAACAAGGAGCAGCTGCTGAAGGCCGTCGGCCGCTGAATCACCGGCGTGTGGCCGAAACCTTTGTGCGCGGGCCGGGCGGCCCGCGCACAAAGGTTTCGGCACAAGGGAGGGAGGGACACCGCACATGGACAACGGACGAGTGGACGAGGACGGCCGCGAGGATGCCCACCGGGGGCGTGACGAGACGACCGAGGAACGGGCGGACCGGCGCTGGACGGAACTGCTCCAGGAGCTGCGGGTGGCGCAGACGGGGGTGCAGATCCTCTTCGGCTTCCTGCTCGCGGTGGTCTTCCAGCCGCGTTTCGGCACACTTGCAGACACCGACAGGGCGATCTACGTCGTCACCGTGCTTCTGGGCTCCGCAACGGCGGCCGCGCTGATCGGGCCCGTCTGCTACCACCGGCTGCTGACCGGCCGCCATCTGAAGCCGGAGACGGTGGTGTGGGCGTCGCGGCTCACCCTGCTCGGGCTCGTGCTGCTTTTCTGCACGATGTGTTCGGCGCTCCTGCTCATCATGCGTGTCGCGCTGCACAACACGCTCGCCCTGTGGCTGGTGGGCGGGATGGCACTGTGGTCCTTCATCTGCTGGTTCGTCTTCCCGGCCTGGGCGATGGCCCGGCTGCCCAACGGACGTAACGGCTCCGGTCGCGGGGAGTGATCCCGTACGCGCGTCACAGGGCGCGCAGCGCGGGAAGCAGCTTCTCCTGGGCCCAGTCGATGAACGGCTTCTGGTGGTCTCCGCCGATCTGTACGAGGGCCACCTCGGTGAACCCCGCGTCGACGTAGGGGCGCACCGCTTCCACGAACTGCCCGACGTCGTCGCCGCAGGGCACCGCCTCGGCGATGTCGTCGGGCCGGACGTACTGCGTGGCCTGGTCGAAAGCGGAGGGGCCCGGCAGCTCCGAGTTGACCTTCCAGCCGCCGACGGACCAGCGGAACTGGTCGTGGGCCCGCTTCACCGCCGCGTCACGGTCGGGGTCGTAGCAGACGGGCAGCTGGCCGACCCGGGGCTTTCCGCCGCCGCCGTGCCGGTCGAAGTCGATGAGCAGCTCCGCCTTGGGCTCGGTGGCGATCACCAGGTCCGCGAGCCGGCCCGCGATCTCGCAGGACCGGTCGCCGGAGACGGCGACACCCAGGGGCACGGCCACGTCGGGCACGTCCCACAGCTTGGCGTTCTCCACGTCGAAGTGGGGGCCGTGGTGGTTGACGTAGCCTCCGGCGAGGAGCGCCTTGATGATCTCCACGGCCTCTTCGAGCTTGTCGAGCCGCACCCGGGCGTCCGGCCAGCCGCCGCCCACCACGTGTTCGTTCAGGCTTTCGCCGGAGCCGAGCCCGAGCCGGAACCGCCCTTCGGAGAGCAGTTGCAGCGTCGCGGCCTTCTGCGCCACGACGGCCGGGTGGTAACGGGTGGTCGGGCAGGTCACGTACGTCATCAGCGGGATGCGGGTCGTGGCCTGCGCGGCGGCACCCAGCACGCTCCAGGCGTACGGGGCGTGGCCCTGGGACTTCAGCCAGGGGAAGTAGTGGTCGGAGGTGACGGAGAAGTCGAAGCCGGCCCGTTCGGCAGCCACCACGTCCTCGACGAGGGCCCGCGGTCCCGACTGCTCGGTCATCATCGTGTATCCGAATTGCACCATATGGGATGGGTTACCGATCCCCGGCGGTCGAAACGTACGGCCGCGGATCATGTTTCCTCAGGGCCTGTCGCGGAACCCTTGAGGGGACATCCACGCATCCGCGTACCCCGAAAGCGAGGAACGACATGGCTGTCGCGACCTACTGTCTGGTTGCCATCGACTGCCCCGATCCCGCGGCGCTCGCCGCCTTCTACCAGGGGGTGCTGGGCGGGGAGGTGACACACGACAGCGACCGCTGGTACGAGCTCCAAGTCCCCGGCGGGGCGCGCCTCGCCTTCCAGTTGGCGCCCGGGTACCAGCCGCCCGAGTGGCCGCGTGACGACCGGAACTCGCAGCAGGAGCACCTCGATTTCAAGGTCCGGGACATGGAGGCGGCCCAGCGCGAGGTGCTCGCCCTGGGAGCTACGCCGCTCGACCTCGACGATGACGGTGGCAAGCGGGACTTCCGCGTCTTCGCGGACCCGGCCGGGCACCCGTTCTGCCTGTGCTACGGCGGTTAGGGACGCGGGGTCCTACGGGCTCATACGGGCGATGACGCCGGAGTCGAGGCGGTCCAGCAGCGCGGCCGGGGATGCGTGGACCTCCACGGCCCCGGCCGCTTCCAGGTCCGCCCGGGGGATGCCGCCCGACAGCAGACCCACGGCGGGGACCGAGGCCCTGGTGGCCGCCTCCATGTCCCAGACGGAGTCGCCGATGTACACGGCCTCCTCGCTGGTGGCGCCGGCGAGGTCCAGCGCGTGGCGGATCGGGTCCGGGGCGGGCTTCCCCTCGTCCACGTCGTCGGAGCTGGCGGTGCCGGAGATCACGTCGTCGGCGTCGAGCGCGCGCCGCAGGGCCTTCAGCTCGGGCCCGGAGGCGGAGGTGGCGAGGACGATCGTCCAGCCCCGGCCGGCCAGGGCGCGCAGCAGGTCCGCCGCGCCCTCCAGCGGGGGCAGGCGTTCGAAGTAGGTGGCGTACAGCGCGGAGTGGGTGGCGCTGATGCCGGCGTCCTGTTCCCGGTCCCGGCCGGGGCCCAGCAGATGGGCGACGAGGTCGTCGGAGCCGAGGCCGACGGCGCGGTGGATCGCGGGCATCGGCACGGTGTGCCCGGCCTGGTGGAACGCCTCCCACCACGTCGTGACGTGCAGGTAGTTGGTGTCGACCAGGGTGCCGTCCACGTCGAACAGTGCGGCGCGCGTCATGGGGGTCCTTTCGTACCGGCGTGGCTCGCCGGTGTCGGAGGGTGGTCTTCCACGAGGTCCGGGCCGGAACCCCTCAGCTCCACCGGCTGCCCGCCAGCGGGGCGGTCTCCTCGCCCGTGCCGCGTACGACGCCGCGCAGGAACGCTGTCAGCGCCTCGGACGCCGAGTAGCGGGGCCGCCAGCCCAGCTCCTCGTGCGCCCGGGCGCAGTCCATGACGGGGAGGCGCAGCACGGCGTCGAAGAGGTGGGGCGACGCCGGGACCGCCCGCGCGTGCCAGGCGGTCGCCAGGGCGCCTCGTACGAGCGGCACGGGCGCGCGGACCACCCGCGCGTCGAGGAGGGCGCCGAGGGAGTGGGCGTCGGTGACGGTGTCGGCGGCAAGGTTGAAGGGGCCGCGTGCGTCGCCGAGCACGGCGAGCCGGTACGCCTCGGCCGCGTCGTCCGTGTGCAACACCTGGAACCTCAGCCCTTCCAGGTCGGGTACGAAGGGGAGCAGGTCGGGGCGCAGGAGTACGCCGGGGAGGTACTTGCCGCCGAAGATGCGCCGCTGCTCCGGCGCGGCCGTCTCCTTGAAGAGGAAGCCGGGCCTCATCCGTACGACCCGGATCTGCGGATGGCGCAGCTCGAAGGTGTCCAGGACCCGTTCCAGGTACGCCTTCTCGCGGCAGTAGGCGACGTCCGGCCAGCCATGGGCCGGCCACTGTTCGTCCACCCCGGGCTCCCGCTTCGGCCCGGGCGAGTAGGCGCCCACGGACGAGGCGTGGACCAGCGCCGGGACGCCGGCCGTGCGCACCGCGTCGAAGACACGGAGCGAGCCCTCGACGTTGCTGCGCCAGGTGACGACGGGGGCGTGGGTGGGCTGGAAGCGCCAGGCCAGGTGGACGACGGCGTCCGCCCCCGTCAGCAGGGAGCCGAGCCTCCCGGCGCTGTCCGGGCGCGAGAGGTCCACCCTCCCCCACTCGACGCCGGGCAGGGTGAGGTCGGGCAGCCGCCGGGCCAGGCCGAGGACCGATCCGACGTCCGGGTCCTGCGAGAGGGCCTGTACGAGGCTCGTGCCCACGTTGCCGGTGGCGCCCGTGACGACGACGCGCAGCCCCTGCGATGCGTTCACGGTGACTCCTCACGTCGCGGCGTCAGGGCCGCAGCAGCGTCTTGACCATGCCGTCGGCCTTCGCCTGGAAGGTCTCGTACGCCTTCGGGCCGTCCTCCAGCGGCAGGTGGTGCGTGGCGAATCCGTCCACGCCCAGCGGGTCGTCGTCCACGAGCAGCGGCAGGATGTCGGGCACCCAGTGCTTGACGTTCGCCTGGCCCATCCGGAACTGGATCTGCTTGTCGAACATGGTGAGCAGGGGCAGCGGGTCGACGGAGCCCCCGTAGACGCCGGAGATGGAGACGGTTCCGCCCCGGCGTACCGCGTCGATGGCGGTGAGCAGGGCGGTGAGGCGGTCGATGCCGGCGTGTTCCATGAGCTTGCGGGCGGCCGAGTCCGGGAGGAGCCCGGTGGCCCACTGGCCGGCCTTGCCGATCGGTGTCCCGGTGGCGTGGGCCTCCATGCCGACGGCGTCGATGACCGCGTCGGTGCCCCGGCCGCCGGTGAGGTCCCGGACCGCGTCCGGCAGGTCCTTGCCGTAGCGGCCCAGGTCGAGGGTCTGGACGCCGCGTGCGGCGGCGCGGGCGAGGCGTTCGGGGACCAGGTCCACGCCGATGACCAGGCCGGCGCCCCGGTGCAGGGCGATGCGGGCGGCCATGTCGCCGATCGGGCCGAGGCCGAGGACGGTGACGCTGCCGCCGGGCGGGATCGCCGCGTACTCGACGGCCTGCCAGGCGGTGGGGAGGACGTCGGAGAGGTAGACGAACCGGTCGTCCGGCGGCCCCTCGGGCACCTTGATGGGCAGGGTGTTGCCGAAGGGGACCCGCAGCAGCTCGGCCTGTCCGCCGGGCACCTGCCCGTAGAGCTTGGTGTAGCCGAAGAGCGACGCGCCGGTGCCGTACTCCCTGACCTGTGTGGTCTCGCACTGCGAGTGCAGGCCCTGGTCGCACATGAAGCAGGTGCCGCAGGAGACGTTGAACGGGATGACGACCCGGTCGCCGCGCGACACGGCGGTCACCTCGGGACCCGTCACCTCGACGACGCCCATCGGCTCGTGGCCCAGGATGTCGCCGGGGTCGAGGTACGGGCCGAGCACCTCGTACAGATGGAGGTCGGATCCGCAGATTCCGGTCGAGGTCACCCGGATGATGATGTCGGTCGGGTCCTGGATGACCGGGTCGGGCACGGTCTCGACGCGGACATCTCGCTTTCCTTGCCAGGTCAGTGCGCGCATGAGTGGTCTCCTCGCTGTCGGTTCAGTGGCGGTCCGTGCGGTGTGCCGCCTTGGCCTCCGCCTGGGCGATCCGTCCGGCGGTCTCGCGCCGGCGCCCCTCCGCCTTGAGGGGCTCGTCGCCCAGCGCGGCGCCGTCCGACTTGAGCTTCGCCGCCTTCGCCCTCATGGCCAGGGCGCGAGCGATTTCGGCATGCCGTCCCATGTCTCCTCGGTTCCTCGCGAGTCGTCCTGCGGGCGTGGCGTGCCCGCACGGCGGTTCCGTGCGACGGGTTCCCACAGAATCCGGGTTCAACCGGAATGCCCGATTCGATCCGGTGGGCGGGCAGGCGGGCCAGGGCGTACGAAAACGCCCGGGCCGGTCCCGCATGTCCCCGGGCGGTACGGGTACCCGCCTGGCCAGGCTCCCGGCGTACGCGGGAGCAGGCGCTGCCGGTTGGGACCACAGCCGCAGCGCCGTCCAGCGGACTCCGGGTCGCGCGCCGGTCCCGGTGCGCCCAGGATCGACGGCGGGGCACCGACGCGCCACGCGGGGCCGGCCGACCTCCGCCACCAGCAACGAAGGACATCCGTCATGACTGAGTCCGCTCCCGGCCAGGACCCCACCGAGCGCTTCCCGAAGCCCGATTTCCCGCAGCAGGGGCAGGAGCACCCCGGCTGGACCGGGCCCATGGCCCCCCGCCCGACCACGGCGAGGACTCCTACCAGGGCCACGGGCTTCTGAAGGACCGCAAGGCCGTGGTGACCGAGGGCGACTCCGGGATCGGCCGTGCCGTCGCGCTCGCCTTCGCCCGCGAGGGGGCGGATGTGCTGATCACCCACCTCGACACCGAGGAGGACGAGGCCCGGGAGACCGCCCGGCTGGTCGAGGACGCGGGCCGGCAGGCGCTGACCGAGGCGTGCGACATCCGGGACGAGAAGCAGTGCCGTGCGCTGATCGGCAGCGCGGTGCAGGAGTTCGGGCGCATCGACGTACTCGTCAACAATGCCGCGTACCAGATGGCACAGCCCGACGGGATCGCCGCGATCTCGACGGAACAGTTCGACCGGGTGCTGCGCACCAACCTGTACGGGATGTTCTGGCTGTGCAAGATGGCCCTGCCGCACATCCCGGCCGGCGGGTCCATCATCAACACCACGTCGGTGCAGGCGTACAAGCCGAGCCCGCATCTGCTGGACTACGCCATGACCAAGGGCGCCATCGTCACGTTCACCCAGGGCCTCGCACAGATGCTGGCCGCCGACGGCATCCGGGTGAACGCCGTGGCGCCCGGCCCGGTATGGACGCCGCTGATCCCGACGACCGGCTGATGAAGTCGGAGGTGCTGCAACGCGCGAAGGCCCTGATGGACGCCGGTGCCGATGTCTGCGTGGGGTCGGTGTTTCATTTGCAGGGCGACCTGATCGACCACGACACGCTGGCGTCCCGGGCCGATCTGCCGGCCCCGGCGGAACTGCGGATGGAGCAGGCGAAGCTGCCGCGCGAGGCCTGCTTCCACGGGACCGAGGACGTCCCGGTGGAGCAGGCCGTGGGGCGCGTCGCCGCCGAGATGATCACGCCGTATCCCCCGGGCATCCCGGTGGTGCTACCCGGCGAACGGCTCGCCTGAGCGCTCCGACGGCCTCCCGCCCTTGCGTCAGCAGCGGCGGGAGGTTCGGAGGGCTCATCCGCGTGTGCGGCTGACGCACTCCGTGACCGCGTCGTGGAGGCTGCCCGTGCGGGCGAGCGCGTCGCGCTGGATCCGCGCCCCCGTGCCGCTCTTCAGGACCCGGTCGATCCCCTCGCGGACCGAGGCCAGGTCCCCGCTGTCCTCCAGCGCGTCGCGCACATGCGTGAGCAGGGCGTGCACCACGGCGGGCGCGGGGGCGGGGCGCATGGTGGCGGGGTGCAGCAATTCGCCCTCCAGGCCCGAGCGGCCGGCCTGCCAGGCGGCCATGCGCAGCACGCCCACCCCGTACGGCTCCGGCGGATCGCCCGCCCGCCAGGCCCGGGCCGCCGTCTCGACCAGGCCGCGCGCCAGCGTGGCGAGCAGCGCGGCGTCGGCGGGGTCGAGGCAGACGTCGGCGACCCTGACCTCGACGGTGGGATAGCGGTGCGAGAGCCGGGCGTCGAAGTAGATCATGCCCTTGTCGCGCAGGACGCCCGTGCCGACGAGGGCTTCGACCTCGTCGTGATAACGCCGGGCCGAGCCGAACAGTTCCATCGGCCCGGCCGAGGGCCAGCGGCCCCAGACCTGGCTGCGGTAACTGCTGTACGCGGTGTCCTGGCCCTGCCAGAAGGGGGAGTTGGAGCTCAGCGCGAGCAGCACCGCGAGCCAGGGGCGGATGCGGTCCAGGACCGCGACGCCCTCCTCGTCCGACTCCACGGAGACGTGCACATGGCATCCGCAGGTCAGCTGCTCCTGCGTGGTCAGCCCGAACTTGTCGGCCAGCCAGCGGTACCTTTCGCCCTCTCCGATGGACGGGCTGACGGGCAGCGGGGAGGTGGCGAGCGCGGCGACCGCTCCCCCGGCCTCGGCGGCGCTGCGGGCCGCCTCGGCCCGCCAGCGCAGGATCTCGTCCGCGATGTCCCGCATGTCCGCGCGCGGCTCGGTGGCGAACTCCAGCTGCTGGCGGTGCAGCTCAGGCTCGAAGGCCGAGTCGCCCTCGGCGCGCCGCTCGGCCAGGGCCAGCACGGCCGTCGACAGTGCTCTGGGTTCGCCGCCCTGCTCGTCCACGAGCAGCAGCTCCTCCTCGACACCCACAGTCCGCACCATCATGGTCCTCCACGCTCGATCGGCCGGGGGCGGACGCTCTCACGGCCGAGGCGCTTTCCACCCTCCCCCACTTCGCCGTATGCCACCTCATGGCGCGGGCACCCCTGACCGGCGGGTTTTTTCTCCGCATCGGGTCCGCCCCGCCCGCCGCTCAGCGCACGCCGCCCCGCCGCGCGGCGACGGCCATGTGGCCCGCCGCGATCTCCGTGGCACCGGCCTCCAGCAGCGAGAACGGCGGCCCGGTCCCGCCCCGGAGCAGCGTCAGCGCCCCCAGCACCGTCGTGCCGTCGGGCGCGGTCAGCGCCACGGAGAGCAGGGCGGTGACCTCGGCGCGGACCATGAGCGGCGCGCCGGCCTCGTCCGCGCCCAGCCGGTCCAGGTCGTCTGTCAGCTGTTCGACCACCGCCGCGCCGGAGGCCATGACCTCGACGGCCACGGGGCAGGCGCGCGGGTCCTGCCGGAGGAACGCCTTCTCGAGCCCCGTGTCGTCCGGCGCCGACGGGCCGTGGACCGCGATCCGGACCGGCTCGTCCGGGGGCCCCAGGTCGAGCAGCGCCCAGTCCGCGAGTCCGTCGCGCAGGAGCCCCGCGACGGCTCCGAGGGCCGCCGCGGAGGGCTCGCGGTCCAGGAGCGCCCGGGCCGTGCGGTCCAGGAGGCCGGTCAGCTCGGCCTGGCGTACGACCGCCGAGGGCTCGGCCCGGACAGCGGGACGGCCAGTGGCGAGGGGGCCCGGTGCGAGCACCACGAGCACGTCCCGCCCCCGCTCCCCCGGCGCGTCGATGCCGGTGAGCGTGGCGTAAAGCGGGCCGTCCGGGAGCCCCGGGAGGCGGACCGGAAAGCTGCGGCCTCCCCCGCCGCCGGCCACGGCCGCCGCGTGGGCGCGGAGGGCGGCGCGGCCGGTGGGACGCAGGAGCGCGGCGAGGGGGCGGCTCTCGGCGTACCCGGGGTGGAGGCCGGTCAGTTCGGCGGCGGCCCGGTTGAGGCGGCGCACCACGGTCTGCCCGTCGGTCAGGATCACGGGCCACGGCAGGTGGTCGAAGACGGCCTTGAACGGAGCCGCCTTCGCGCCCGGGGTCCGGGGCGGTCCCGGTGGGCCCTCCGCCAGGCGCAGGGCCTCGATCGCGTGGTCCAGCTCCGCGAGGGCCGCGTCGAGCAGGACCGGGAATTCGGCGGGAGGATGGTCCCGGGCCGCGCGCAGTTCCCTGGCGCGGGCGACGAGGGCCTGAAGACCGCTCTCGCCCTCCGGTGGCCCGTTCATACGACGAAGCTAGCCGATCACCGGTGCGTCGGCGGCGAGCGGCGCGACGGACCGGTTCCGCTGCGAGAGGTTCCCAGGGAGGCCGAGGATGACGCGCCCGATGGATGCGGTGGCCGATGACGCGGCCGTGGCGCCGTGGCTCGTCCGGCTCGTCCGGCGGGCGATGCGCTGCTCGGCCGGGTGCCGGGGCGCGACGGTGTTTCTGCGGTGCCCCGGCGGGGAGGCCCACAGCGCTTCGACCCACCCGGACCTCGCGGTCCTGGCCGCGCTCCAGGAGGACACCGGCGAGGGGCCCTGCGTCGAGGCCGCCCGCTCCCTGCGGCCGGTCGAGGGCGCCGATCTCGTCGCCGACGCGCGGTGGCCGCACTTCCGGGTGGCGGCGCTGGAACGGGGGCTGCGCGCCTGCACGGCGGTCCCGGTCCTGACGGAGGGCGTCACGACGACGGTCACCCTGTACGCGTTCCGGCCGTGGCGGCTCACGACGGCGGACCGGGAGGCGGTAGGGGTGCTGGCCGAGGAGACGGTCGGCGGACTTCTGCGCGAGCATGCCCGTACCGGAGCCGAGGCGGAGGCGGAGCAGCTGCGGACGGCGATGGTGTCACGGGCCGTGATCGACCAGGCCATCGGCATCGTGACACACCTGCTGGAATGCGATCCGGACCGGGCGTTCGACGTCCTGCGCGTGCTCTCCCAGCGCACGAACCGCAAGCTGAGCGCCGTGGCAGCGCGGATCGTGGAGGCCAAGGGCCGGGGCAGCACGCGCGAGCTGCGCCGGCTACTGGGCGAGGTGCGGGCGGACGGTGCCTAGGTGTATTGCCCTGTGAGGTTGGGGACGCGGCTGGCGGGTGGTTGGCCTTTCAGTGCGGTGTGTCCGCGGTGGTGATTGTAGGTGTGCAGCC